>JAQWAN010000162.1 GCA_028707655.1 Bacteroidaceae bacterium | reverse complement strand
TAACACATTTGGTATAGATGTTTCTGCACATTATTTCTATGAATACAGTTCGGTAGCCGATTTAAAGACATTGTTGCCAAAGGTTCAACAACACTCCTCCACAATATTATCCATAGGGGCAGGTAGCAATTTACTCTTTTTGAGCGATTTTGATGGAGCCATTCTACATTCTGCAATTGGTGGTATCGAGATTGTTCAAGAAACACCCACTGCGGTTTTCGTTCGAGTAGGAGCAGGCATCGTTTGGGATGATTTTGTTGCATGGGCCGTAGAACATGAACTAGGCGGTATAGAAAATTTATCCTACATTCCCGGCGAAGTTGGAGCTTCTGCAGTACAAAATATAGGCGCTTATGGTGTAGAGGCAAAAGATGTGATTCATCAAGTTACTACCCTCGATTTAGCAACCCTAGAACCACGTGTCTTCTCCAATGAAGAGTGTAAGTTTGCTTATCGGCAAAGTATTTTTAAGGGCAAAGATAAAGGGAAATATATTGTCACCTCTGTCGATTTTTGTTTGCAGAAGAACCCCGTATTCCAGTTGAGCTATGGTAACATCAGCAAAGAACTGGCTGCTTATAAAACGCTCTCTCTTGCTATTATTCGTCAGGTGATTGTGGCTATTCGAAAGAGCAAGTTGCCTGAGCCTAAAGAGGAGGGAAATGCCGGCAGTTTCTTTATGAATCCAGTAGTATCAAAAGCAAAGTTTCATCTGTTGCATCAAGAATACCCAGAGATGCCCTATTACGAAGTAGATGCAGAGCGGGTAAAAATCCCTGCTGGATGGCTAATTGACCAATGTGGCTGGAAAGGAAAAACAATAGGGAGAGTAGGTGTACATAGTAAACAAGCTCTCGTGTTAGTGAATAAAGGAGGAGCAACAGGCAAAGAAGTAGTGCATCTTTCCAAAGAAATTTGTAAAAGTGTAGCAGAGCGGTTTGCAATTACTATTTCTCCAGAAGTAAATTTTATTGGTAAACCAGAATGCGAATAACAATATTAGGAAGTGGCACCTCTACAGGCGTGCCCGAAGTGGGCTGTGCATGCGATGTTTGTCAGTCAACAGATAAAAGAGATAAACGTTTTCGTACCTCTGCATGGATTGAGGTAGAAGATAAGCGACTGCTCATAGACTGTGGTCCCGATTTTAGAATGCAAATGCTGAATCGTCCTTTCAAGAAGTTAGATGCTGTACTCATCACGCACGAGCATTACGACCATGTAGGTGGGCTGGATGATTTACGCCCTTTCTGTAGAATGGGAGATATACCAATCTGCGGCGACCAACAGACGCTCTATCAATTAAAACGGCGAATGGATTATTGTTTTACCGAGCCTAGATACCCAGGAATTCCTACTTTTATCTTGAATAGTGTAACCAGCATGCTTCCCTTTACTATTGCTGATGTGGAAGTACTTCCTTTCACGGTTATGCATGGCAAACGGCCTATCCTTGGCTTTCGTATAGGTAAATTAGCCTATATTACCGATATGCTAACCCTGCCCGATGCCTCTCTAGCTGTTTTAGATGGGATAGAGTGCTTAGTGATGAATGCGTTACGACATACACCACATCCTACACACTAGTCTTTAAGTCAAGCTTTTCATGTTGTTGAAAAGATTGCTCCCACGGACACCTATCTGATACACCTTAATCACCAAATGGGTAAACATGCAATCGTTGATCCATCCTTGCCGCCACATATTCATTTAGCCTATGATGGTTTAGTAATTGACCTGAAGGATTAACGATAGGAGTATAAATTGTAGAAAGAAACAATGAAGCATCTAATTTACAAAGAGATAACAAAACTATTTAGTTCCACCACAGGTGTAGCTGTTTTGCTCCTATGGAGCTTGTTGCAATCGTTATTTATATGGGTCTTTCAGAGTGATTACAATATTCCATTAAGTGGTATTGCTTCTGTGAGCCCTTTGTTTTCACTGCTCTCGCTGTTTTCTCTTCTTTTTATCCCCATCCTCACCATGAACAGCTTTTCTGAAAAGCTGCATTTACGAAAATCTGTCATTCGCTCTTATTCTTTAAAAAAAACCTTCAACGTTGTAGCAGCCAAGATGATAGCCATTGTGTTCTATCTCTCTGTTGCCCTGGTGTTAAGTCTCCTATCAGTTCTAAGCCTCTCCTACATGGCAGTAGCTGGATTGGATGGTAATGCTGTCTTAAACGGCTATATAGCTCTTCTTTTACTCGGAACGGTGTTTACAGCAATAGGCCTTTTTACCTCTACCATTACACGTTATTCGGTTGTTGCCTATTTAGTAGCACTCCTGCTCAACTGTGGGCTCTTTTATGGTTTTGCGTTTGTAGCAACGCTTCTTCCTGTTGGGGAGCTTTCTTCTGCAGTAGCTGGATATGGATTGCAAGCACACTACCATTTATTGGTAAATGGTCTGTTCGATTCGCGTACCTATATATATCTAGTTGCACTTGTCTTCTTCTTTATGAGCTGTTCCTCCGCCCTTTTAAAAACAGTAAATCTTTTACAGAAAGGAAAAAGAATAGTCCGCTCTGGAGCCATTCTCTTGGGTCTACTGCTCCTTTCCTCTATGTTCTATCTTCGTATAGACGTAAGTGGGAAGAATCGATTTTCCATTTCTCCTACCACCTACTCCTTGCTCCAGCAGTTAGCAGCACCTTTGCACGTAAATCTGTATGTTGATGGCCATCTAAACCCCTCCTTCTATCCGATAAAACACTCTACTCTCCATTTTCTACAGCAGATGGCAGAGCATTCACCACATGGACTATCTGTAAAGTTGCAGCCAATCACTGCTAGTCCGCAGCAGCTAGAGGAAATTAAACATAAAGCGATAAAAGAGGATTCTCCGGTTATCACCCCTTGGATGGAGGTGATTTATCAGACAGACACGCTGCAAATCCCCTTAGTGGTTGCAAATAAGCAGCAGTTATGGAGTGAACAGATTAAAAAGGCTATCGATCAGTTAGAATATCAGTGGGACAATGTAATTCATCGGTTTACCCAAAAAGAATCGCCCCGCATAGCTTTTATAGAGGGGCATGGAGAGATTACAGAACCTTATGTTTTCGAGGCCATGCAGTTGTTGCGTAACAATTTCACCATAGATCGTGGTGTTCTTCCCACTGACCCAGCCCTTTTATATCCCTATAAAGTGCTTCTCCTAGCAGGGAGTCGTGAACCTTTTACTGAAGCAGAGAAATTTGCTTTAGATTGCTATGTAATGCAGGGCGGTAGTCTCTTTTTCTTACTCGATGGTGTCTCCTATTCGGCAGACTATTTTAATGGAGTGGGTGAGTCTGCCACCTACAAGAATGAAAATAACCTAGATGATTTGCTCTTTACCTATGGCGTACGTGTTAATGCAGAGTTACTTCAAGACCTCAATTGTACGCCCATACGTCTAGCTACAACCGACCAAGAAAAGGCACCCGTTTATAGCCTATTGCCTTGGTATTTTTCCCCTTTGCTGCAACCCAATGCATCTCATCCTATCACTGCCCAGTTATCCCCTGTGCAGTCCGAATTTGTGAGCTCCTTGTCGCTAGTAGAAGCAGAATCTATTAGAAGTAGTATTTTGTTAACCACCTCTACTTCTATTCATACGCTGCCCGTTCCAGAAAAGATATCTCTTCGTTATGTTGATATGCCCGTTGTAGCCAGCTATTTTAATGAGCCTGCTCAGCCAGTAGCCGTTTTATTAGAGGGACATTTCCATTCACTATTTCGCTATCAATCCATTCCCCAAGCCTCTCTTCCCTATGCATCCATGCATCAGCAACAGAGTTCTTTTGCGCGTATTATTGTAGCAGCAAGCTCCTCATTAATAAAAAATAGATGGGAAACGGTGCATGCAGAAAGTAGGCCTATCCCATTGGGTTATGCACCAAGTATGCAAACCCAGTTAGGTAACGCTTCATTTCTAGTGAATGCAGTGAATTATTTAGGAGGCAATAAGCAGCTAGTAGCGCTTCGTAAGCATAAAAATCCGCTTTACCTGCTTCATCAAAAAGAGATTATTCTCCATCTACGTAAATGGCAAATTCTCAACACCTTTGTTCCACTTTTTTTGTTAGGCATCCTGTTTTTAATGGTCAGATGGAATAGAAAAAAAGCTGTAAAAAGGTACAATTAGGAGGGGATAGGCTTAAAATCTTGCAATAAAGCGCTGTATGATAGCTAGAAAGTAGAATAAAATGATTATTTTTGCCGTCTAAAATTGAGTATATAAAATAACAATTATAAAGATATGTTTGACAATTTAAGTGAGAGACTAGAGCGATCGTTTAAGATTTTAAAGGGTGAAGGAAAAATCACCGAGATAAATGTAGCAGAAACACTAAAAGATGTACGTAAAGCATTACTAGATGCCGATGTTAACTATAAGGTAGCTAAGTCGTTTACAGATACTGTAAAACAAAAAGCATTAGGTCAAAACGTGCTAACCGCCGTTAAGCCAAATGAGTTGATGGTGAAGATTGTGCACGATGAGCTTGCTCTATTAATGGGAGGCAAAACAGTTGAAGTTGATTTAACAGGGCATCCTTCCATCATTTTGATGTCAGGTTTACAAGGTTCTGGTAAAACAACATTCTCCGGTAAATTAGCCAAGATGCTAAAAGAGAAACGTCATCTAAAACCTTTATTGGTTGCTTGTGATGTTTATCGTCCTGCTGCTATTGAGCAATTAAAAGTGTTGGGATCTCAAATAGATGTTCCTGTTTATGCAGAAGAGGAGAATAAAAAACCAGTACAGATAGCTCAAAATGCTATTGCAGAGGCTAAATCAAAAGGTTATGATTTAGTGATTGTGGATACAGCTGGTCGTTTAGCCGTAGATACTCAAATGATGGACGAGATTGAAGCAATTAAAAATGCGATTAATCCCAATGAAATCTTGTTTGTAGTAGATTCGATGACAGGTCAAGATGCCGTAAACACAGCAAAAGAATTTAACGAACGCTTAGACTTTAATGGTGTTGTTTTAACAAAGCTAGATGGTGATACACGTGGTGGAGCGGCTTTATCTATTCGTACAGTGGTGGATAAACCCATCAAATTTGTAGGAACAGGTGAAAAGCTAGAGGCAATTGATCAATTCCATCCCGACCG
>JAQWAN010000161.1 GCA_028707655.1 Bacteroidaceae bacterium | reverse complement strand
GTGTTGTTATTCATATGGACCTACCCGACTCCATCGAAGCCTATTTTCAAGAGGCTGGTAGAGCTGGACGAGATGGCGAGAAAGCTTTTGCCATTATTCTCTACGCCAAAGCGGATAAGAAAAGCTTACTCAAACGAATCACCGATACCTATCCGGATAAGAAATATATCCAACAGGTCTACGAAGACCTCAATTATTTCTACCAAATGGCAATGGGAGATGGCTTTGGCTGTCGGTTTGAGTTTAATCTATCCGACTTCTGTAAACGGTTTAAATATTTCCCTACACAAGCAGACAGTGCCTTGAAACTGCTAACACAAGCCCAGTATATAGAATACACCGATATACAAGAGAGCAACTCCATGCTTCTCTTCTTAATCAATAGAAACGAACTGTATCGTTTACAAGATAGGGGCAAAAAAATGGAACAGATGGTACAATTCATCTTGCGTAGCTATACCGGGCTCTTTACCGACTACACCTACATTGATGAACGCTCCATTGCCCATCAATGTGGACTTACAAGCGAAGAGGTATATATGCTCCTCAAAACACTACATCAACAAAATATTATTCAATATATTCCGCGCAAACGAACCCCTTATATCATCTATACCAGTAGCCGAATAGAAACTGCAGACATTAGCCTTACACCAGCGGTCTACGAAAATCGTAAAAAGAGATATACCGATCGAGTGCATGCCATCTTAGCATATGTAACCGACCAGTCGAACTGCCGCAGCAGAATGTTATTGCGCTATTTTGGAGAGAAAAACGAACACAACTGTCTGCAATGTGATTGCTGTCTTTCCCATCACCAGTCTGGTCTACGAAAAGGAGAGTTTGAGGAGATCAAAGAAGCGATTTACCTACAACTATCTAAGCAAGAGAACTACCGCCCCATCGATTTACTAAAGCTTCTTCAGCAAAAAGAGGAAAAAATAGAGCATGTGCTCCATCATTTATTGCAAGAAGAGGAGTTAGAACTTAATAATGGCTATATTTCACGTGTCAAATAATTAATAGATATCCATATAAAACCATTCCTTATGACGCATTTTTTTTCATCCTTCTTTAAGAAAAAAGAAAAAACACCCGAACAACAATTTGATCTGTTTAAATTTGATGGCATCCGTGCACTTCAGATAGGACAATGTGACTATGCCGAGAAATGTTTTAAATCAGCTCTAACCATCAAAACAGAGCATCAAGTGTTAGGCTACTTGGCTAGCGCACTTGTGGAACAAGAGAATTTAGAAGAGGCCAAAGAGGTACTGTTACAACAGATCGAGATAGCTCCAGATGTGCACGACATACATCTACAAGTAGCAAGTCTTTGTTACCAACTGGGCGATTTTGCTGGTATGCAACAACATGCCACAATAGTTCTGCAAGAAAAAGCAGAAGATGCACAAGCCAATTTCCTATTGGCTACCGCAGAGAGAGGCTTATCCCTTCCCTTTGAAGCAATAGCACATGCTACTAAAGCAATACAGGCGGATGCAGAAAAGGAGGCTGCTTACCTCTTACGGGCAGAGATTCTATTCGAGATGCAGCAACTAACGGAGGTGAGGAAAGACCTAGATACACTACTCACACTTCATCCAGGGCATGAGGAAGCACTGTTTCTAAGTGGTAAGACCTATGAACAACTCCAGGAGATAGAGAAAGCAATAGAGGTGTTTCAACAACTGATAACGCTCGACCCTTTTCACCACATGGGCTATCTTAAATTAGCTGCGCTCTACCTCTATAAAAAAGAGACAAAAAAGGCGTTAGACCTACTTAACGATTGTGTAGAGGTTAATCCTGACTTTGCAAAAGCTTATCTACAACGCGGAGAGATAAAGCACCTACTACAAGACAAAGAGGGTGCACTGGCGGATATCAAAAAGGCGGGAGAATTAGACCCTGACCTCCTCAACAAGATATCGGGCGATTTTAAAATCTAGCCACAGTAATGTAGCATCTCTTGCTCTATACAGCCGTAGGATTAGGAGGTGATATGTGCTGGTTTAGCTCGGCAGAGCTTCTATTCATAAAAAAGCCCCAGAAGTTAATTGGACTTCTGGGGCTTTTGTTTTTTTAACTTAAACAGTCGCTATTTCAGGGATAAAGATTGGCTAGAGGTAGCAAATCAGTCTCATTTCAATTAGAAACAGCGACTTGAAACCTAGCAAAACCTAGGTGATATTCTTACGAATCTTAATCAGATAATTGGCCATAGCATCACAATCTTTCTCTTTTATAATGGTCAATAAATCTTCTAACTCATGTACCACCTGTTGCACTTGGTCGGGTGTACGAGGATTAAACAGAATCTCACGTAGGAGATAATCATCCTCATTCAACAATCCTTTCGCTATAGCCATATGCTTTTTAAAGGTTGTACCCGGCGCCTCTTGATGCTTCATCACAGCTGAAAAGACAAAGGTCGATACAAATGGGATAGACAGAGAGTAAGCCACCGTGTCATCATGCTCTTGGAAAGAATATTCAAAAATATTTAGTTGAAGAGAAGCATATAGATCTTTAAAAAAGATGCGCCCCATATGGTCGCTCTCACGAATAATAATGGCATTCTCACTACTTAGGTTGTTTAAACTGGCAAAAGTAGGACCAAACATAGGATGAGTAGACACATAACGAAAGCCACAATTGGAATAAAATTCCTGCAATCCTGTTTTTACCGAAGCAATATCGCTCAAGATACAATCTGCAGGTAGCACAGGAATCACCTTTTTAAAGGTCTCTATCGTATATTTTAGCGTAACAGCATTAATAACCAATTCTGGTGCAAAATCTTTGATCTCCTCGAGTGTTGTAAAACGATAGGTGTTATACACAAATCGAAGTTGTTTCGGATTGGTATCAAACACTGCCGTTTCATGTTGAAAGCTCAACACATCATTAAAGAAAGAGCCCATTTTTCCTGCGCCCAATAATAAAATCTTCATGCTATTATTTATTAATAATTTCCATTTGTTGACGTACACTCTCTTCGTGAACACCTTCAAAAATATTTTTTATGAAAGAAGCATCCATACCACACAAGATGCCTTGAGCACCACGTTTATCCAAGATCTCGGTATATCTACCTGTCTGTAGAATGGTCATGTCATGTTCTTTCTTAAAGGTACCAATCTCTCTACAGATACGCATACGTTTCGATAACAGCTCAATCAAAGCGTTATCGCATTCATCAATCTGAGCACGGAGCTCATTCAAGTTCTCCGTAGTATAGGTCTCACTTCTAATCACCAAAAGGTTTAAGATATAATGCAACACATCGGGGGTAACCTGTTGTGAGGCATCACTCCAAGCAGCATCAGGGTCACAGTGCGACTCAATAATCAAGCCATCAAAGCCTAAATCCATTGCTTGCTGACAAAGAGGAGCCACCATCTCGCGTTTACCGCCAATATGACTAGGGTCACAAATGATAGGCAAATTAGGTATACGTCTACGGAGCTCAATAGGAATATGCCATTGTGGTAGATTTCGATAAATCTTTTTATCAAACGAAGAGAAGCCACGATGAATAGCACCTAATTGTGTGATACCTGCATTGTTCAATCGCTCCATAGCTCCAATCCATAGTTCTAAATCTGGATTAACTGGATTCTTCACTAAAACCGGTTTATCTGCACCCTGCAACGCATCCGCAAGCTCCTGCATAGCAAAAGGGTTGGCCGAGGTACGAGCACCAATCCATAGCAGATCGATATCGGCCTTAAGTGCCTCTTCTACATGTTTAGCAGTAGCTACTTCTGTAGTAACATACATACCCGTTTCTTTTTTCACGCGTTGTAACCAAGCTAATCCCTCTACGCCAACACCCTCAAAACCACCTGGCTTAGTACGTGGCTTCCAGATGCCGGAACGAAAAATCTTACAACCATTCTTAGCTAACTGTATGGCGGTATTCATCACCTGTTCTTCACTCTCTGCACTACAAGGTCCAGCTATTACAAGCGGACGTTTAGTATCTACTCCTGGTAGATTAATTGCTTCTAGATTCATCCTTTATATCTTATTTTTTAATCGTTTAATTCGTTCTAATGCTTGTTGAAGTAATGCCTCTTTAGCACACAAAGAGATGCGTATATAACGTGCCCCGTTTGAACCAAAAATAAATCCTGGTGTGATAAACACATTTGCTTCTTGTAATACTTTTTCTGTCAACTCCTCTACATCCTGATAGCTATCGGGTATCTTTCCCCATAGAAAAAGTCCCACTTGCTCCTTATCAAAGTGACAGCCTAAGCACTGCATAATCTCCTCGGCAACACCTCTACGTTGTTGATACAGCTCTACATTCATACTGTGGTGCCAAGTAGCATCGTTACGATAAGCCTCAACCGCTGCCAACTGCAAGGGACGAAACATACCCGAGTCAATATTACTCTTTACCTTTACTATCCATTGTACAAATGTAGCATTAGTAGCCAACATTCCCATTCGCCATCCCGGCATATTATGACTTTTACTCATAGAATTGAGCTCAATACAACAATCTTTTGCTCCCTCTATCTGTAAGATACTTAATGGGTGGTCGTTTAAGATAAAGCTATAGGGATTATCATTTACAATCACAATTGCATGTTTACGAGCAAAGGCCACTAATTTCTCATAGAGTTCGCTACTTGCTTTTGCACCAGTAGGCATATGTGGATAATTGGTCCACATCAGTTTCACACCACTCAAGTCGAGCTTTTCTAAAGCTTCAAAATCGGGTTGCCAATGGTTCTCTGCAGAAAGGTCGTAAGGAATCACTTCACTCCCCAGCAACTTATTCAAAGAGGTATACGTAGGATAGCCAGGATTGGGCACTAACACCTTATCCCCGGGATTAACAAAGGCAAGTGTGATATGTAGGATACCCTCTTTCGATCCAATCAATGGTTGTACCTCGCTCTTAGCATCGAGCGAAACATCATACCATCTCTTATACCAGTCGCACATTGCGTTTCGCAGTTCAGGTATACCCACTGTAGGTTGATAGCCATGCGCATCCACGCGTTGAGCCTGTTCGCAAAGCGTATGAATGGTTTTCGCTGAGGGTGGCATATCTGGACTTCCTATACCCAGACTTATCACATCTATTCCCTGCGCTTTCATTTGAGCAATTT
>JAQWAN010000160.1 GCA_028707655.1 Bacteroidaceae bacterium | reverse complement strand
GCAACTATTTTAAGGGCTGGTTTACCCTTTCATCAAGGTTTTCTCAGCTATTTTGACAAAGCAGAGAATGGATTTGTATCGGCCTACCGCAAATATAAAGACACACTTAAGGTAGATATTCATATTGAATACATCGCCTCGCCTGTTATCACGAACAAAACACTTTTGTTAGTTGATCCAATGTTAGCTACGGGAGGATCAATGGAGTTAAGCTACCGAGCAATGTTAACAATGGGAGAACCAGAAACCATACATGTGGTAGCAGCTATTGCTAGTCAGGCAGCTGTCGATTATATAGCACAACATTTCCCCGAAGAAAAAACAACCATTTGGTGTGCAGCCATTGACCCAGAGTTGAATGACCATTCTTATATTGTTCCTGGTTTAGGAGATGCTGGCGATTTAGCCTTTGGCGAAAAAGACTATTGATTGATCGATCAACAGTCTTTTTTTTAGTAAAAATTTAGACGCACCCTTAGGTGCTAACTTTAGATAAGTCTTTAAAATAATAGGGTTTATCTTCAGACTGTTTTTTAGCTAAAAAAAACCTCAATAAAAAAGGAAGGGTGTATTGTCATTGCAATACACCCTTCCTTTTTTTAAGTTATACTAAAAGTACTATGCCTTTTCAGGACGTGGCAATAAAACTTTTCTAGAAAGTTTAAATTTACCCGTACGTTTATCGATGTCAATTAATTTTACTTCAATTTGGTCCCCTTCATGGATACCTGCATCTTCTACACTATCCAAACGTTTCCAATCGATTTCTGAGATATGAAGTAAGCCATCTTTACCAGGTAAGAACTCTACAAATGCACCATAAGGCATGATAGAGCGAACTTTTCCGGTATAAACCTCACCAACATCTGGAACAGATACAATACCCTTGATTAATGTCATTGCATGATCAATAGTTGCTTTGTTTGTTCCTGAAATTTCTACACGACCACCGTCATTAACCTCTTCAATCGTAATATTAGCACCAGTCTCTTCTTGCATTCCTTGAATGATTTTTCCACCAGGGCCTATCACTGCACCAATAAATTCCTTAGGAATCATCAATACTTCAATACGAGGAGTATGATCTTTAAAGTCTTCACGAGGCGTTTCCAACGTTTCTGTAATCTTACCTAAGATATGCATACGACCCTCTTTAGCTTGATTTAAGGCTTGTTCTAGAATATCAAAAGATAATCCGTCAACCTTTATATCCATTTGAGTAGCAGTAATACCATTCTCTGTACCAGTTACCTTAAAGTCCATATCACCTAAGTGATCTTCGTCGCCTAAGATATCCGATAATACAGCAAATTTATCTTCACCAGGATTTTTAATTAAACCCATAGCGATACCAGAAACAGGATGTTTAATCTGTACACCTGCATCCATTAATGCTAATGTACCAGCACAAACAGTAGCCATTGATGATGAACCGTTTGACTCTAGGATATCAGAAACAACACGGATACAATATGGATAGTTATCAGGAATCATACCTTTTAAAGCACGCATAGCCAAGTGACCATGTCCAACTTCACGACGACCAGTACCACGTTGAGCACGAGCCTCACCAGTAGAGAATGGAGGGAAATTGTAATGTAACAAGAAACGTTCTCTTCCTTGGTTCAATACATCATCCACAATCTTCTCATCCATTTTTGTACCTAAAGTTACAGCAGTTAAAGATTGTGTCTCACCACGTGTAAAGATTGCCGATCCGTGAGGTCCAGGCAAATAACCTGCTTCACACCAAATAGGACGAATCTCCGTAGTTTTACGACCATCTAAACGAGTACCTTCGTCTAATACACAACGACGCATCGCCTCTTTTTCTACATCATGATAATACTTATCTATCAATGTTTCTTTTTCAGCCAACTCTTCTTCAGAGAAGGTAGCCTTAAATTCTGCTACAATTTCTTCAAAACCATCTTGACGTGCATGTTTATCTCTATTTCCCGATTTAGCAATAGCATATGCTTTGTCATAACACGCTTTGTGAACTGCTGCACGTAAATCATCATCGTTTACTTCGTGACAATAGGTACGTTTAACTGTTTTACCAACAGCTTCAGCCAATTCCATTTGTGCTTTACAATGAATCTTAATCGCTTTATGCGCAACACGCATAGCTTCTAATAAGTCCATCTCTGATACTTCCTTCATCTCACCCTCTACCATCATGATATTATCATATGTAGCAGCAACCATGATGTCCATATCCGCTTTTTCTAATTGATCAAACGTTGGATTAATAACAAACTCACCATCAATACGAGCTACACGAACCTCAGAAATAGGTCCATTAAAAGGTATATCAGAAACAGATAAAGCAGCAGAAGCAGCTAGGCCAGCTAACGCATCAGGAATATCTACACCGTCTGCAGAATAAAGAGTTATATTCACAAAAACATCTGCGTGATAATCTTCTGGAAATAGAGGACGCAATGCGCGGTCCACTATACGACAGGTTAAGATCTCATAATCGGAAGGACGTCCTTCACGTTTCAAAAAACCACCAGGGTAGCGACCTATCGACGCGTATTTTTCTCTATACTCTACCTGAAGAGGCATAAAATCGGTATCGGGCTTTGCATCTTTAGCAGCACAAACAGTAGCTAGCAACATGGTATTTCCCATGCGAAGCATCACCGATCCATCGGCCTGTTTGGCTAATTTGCCCGTTTCGAGAGTAATGGTTCTTCCATCTTCTAACTCGATTGTTTTAACAATTGCGTTAACCATAATAATTGTTTTACTATTTTTTTCTTTCAAAATTCGTACAAAGGTATATAAAAAAAACTAAAGAGGTGGAAATGAGCAAAGAAACTTTTTTACAACAACTATTTTAGGGGCTAGAAACAAGAACTAATCTGAATTTCTTTGCACAAAGATTAAATCTTTTATCTTTGCATGAAGAAATAGAATAAAACGGAATTAAAAATACTACTATACATTATGAAAAAAACACAGATTTACTTTCTTTTACTTCTTATCGGTAGTCTTACAGCCTGCCATGTAGAACAGAAAAACCATATTAACGGAGTGGTCTCTGGAGCAACAGAAGAAACACTTTACCTCGAAGCAGCTGCAATAGATGGCATCCACCTAATCGATTCCTGTACCATCCAAGGAGCAGGCGATTTTAAATTTGCCGTAAAGCAGACAGAAGCTCCCTCTTTTTATCGTCTACGCATGAACAATAAGATAATTAATCTAGCGATTGATTCCACCGAGACAGTAACGGTTCAAGCCGCCTATCCCACATTCAGCACCACCTACACCGTTACATCTGGAAACAACCAAAAGATTAAAGAACTAACGTTACTACAAATTGACCTACAAAAGAAGCTGAACAAGCTAGAAAAAGAAGCTACAGAGATGCATCTTGGCGCCTATATGCTGAATGAAAATGCCACAAAACTGATAGAGGAGTACAAAAAGACTGTTCGAATGAACTACATCTACAAGGCCCCTAATGAAACCTACGCCTACTTTGCCCTTTTCCAGTCTATCAATGGTATGCGCCTTTTTAACCCAATGGACAACAGAGAAGATGCTCGATGCTTTGCAGCCGTAGCTACTAGCTTTTGTGCTAAACATCCCGCCTCTAAACGTGCAATAGGGCTAAAGAACATAACCCTAAAGGGTATACGAACAAACCACGTACAAAAGGATGAGTATGTCGATTTACCTAAAATGCAAGAGGTTGGAATTATCGACATTTCACTAGCAGACAGAAACGGCACGCAACATAAGCTAAGTGATTTGAAAGGAAAAGTTGTTTTACTCGATTTTATCGACTACAGCAAAGAAGCAGCTACCGACCATAATTTCTTTTTACGCGACCTATATAAGAAATATGCCGCAAAAGGATTAGAGATCTACCAAGTATCGATTGACAACAACATCCATTTTTGGAAAACCATCAGTGCTCAACTTCCATGGATCTGTGTGAATGAACCCGAAGGTGTTTATTCCAGCATCTTAAAAACATACAACATACAATCTATCCCATCTCTTCATATCATTAATAGAGCAAACGAATATGTTGTACGCGTGAGCGATTTGAAAAGTGTAGATAAAACCCTAAAGAAATTGCTGTAAGTCACTGTAATAAAAGTTAAAGAGAGATCGCCCTATGTTAGAAAGCATTGCAATAAGTTTGATTTACAAACTTATATTGTTTATCTTTGCATAAGAAGCAAACAAAGGGTTCCGGCAAGTAGTAGTCGGAATTCTTTTTTGTATATCTCCAACTTTTACATCAGAGCGTAAAACAGAGAGAAATTTAAATATATTAAACAAATTTTATTAAGGAGGATCTATTATGGCATACATGTCAGAAGAAGGCTACAACAATCTGCTTAAGCAAATAAAAGAGTTGGAAACAGTACAACGTCCAGCTATTTCAGAACAGATTTCAGAGGCTCGTGATAAAGGCGATCTCTCTGAGAATGCAGAATACGATGCAGCTAAAGAGGCACAAGGTTTATTAGAAATGAAAATTAATAATCTAAAGTTGATTCTTGCAGATGCAAAGATTATCGATAAATCGAAGCTCGATGTCTCTAATGTACAAATCTTAAACAAGGTGGAGCTAAGGAACATTAAAACAAATATGAAGATGACCTATACGCTCGTTTCTGAAAATGAAGCAGACCTAAAAGCAGGCAAGTTATCTGTTCACACTCCTATTGCACAGGGTTTACTGGGTAAAAAGGTGGGCGACATCGTAGATATCCAGGTTCCACAAGGAAAAATTAGTCTAGAAATTATTTCTATTTCTATTTAAAAAAACAGATAAAATGGCAACTATATTTAGTAAAATAATAGCAGGAGAAATCCCATCTTATAAGATAGCAGAAAACGATTTGTTTTACGCTTTTTTAGATATCAATCCATTGGTTAAAGGACACACATTAGTGGTGCCTAAACAAGAGGTCGACTATATCTTTAATCTAGAAGATACAGCCATTGCAGGTATAAACATTTTTGCAAAGAAAGTGGCAAAAGCGATAGAAGCAGCCATTCCTTGCAAACGAATTGGAGTAACGGTTATTGGATTAGAAGTGCCACACGCACATATTCATCTAATACCTATCAATAAAGAGTCCGATTTATATTTCTCCAACCCAAAACAAACTTTTCCACCAG
>JAQWAN010000004.1:17686-21546 GCA_028707655.1 Bacteroidaceae bacterium | reverse complement strand
ATGTGCTGGATACTCTAATAAATCGATACTACTGTCATTGAGCAGGAGCTGCATATTAGAGAGATAAGTGTGTGGGGCGATGGTATCATCTGAATCAACAAAAGTGATATAGATTCCTTTTGCTTGTTCGATGCCACTATTTCGTGCGGCACTCAAGCCACCATTCTCTTGATGTATTACTTTTATACGTTTATCTTTTGCGGCATATTGTTCGCAGATGTCACCACACGTGTCGGGTGAGCCATCGTTAACGAGTAGGAGTTCAAAATTGGTATAGCTTTGTGATAAAATACTTTCAATACAAGCTGCTAAATGTGCTTCTACACGATATACGGGAACAATAATGGAAAGAGTGGGTATCATACGGGTTGTTTTAAGAATGTTTTTTCTGAAAAAATTGACGCAGGTCAATGCGCTTATTGAGTTCTTTCCATGTGTAAATTAGTGAGATCAGTATTACTACTGTAGATAGGGAGTAGCGTAATAGGGGCTGCTCTTGTAGGTATTGCATCAGTAAAAAGTTGCTAACACAGAGTAATGCTACTATAAAAGATAATCGTATCAATTCAGTAGAGAAATTTATCTGGTAGCGTTTTTTTGCTATCCAATAGACCTGTATAAAATAGAGGGCATAGCTCAATAGATAAGCCATACCAATACCTTTTAATCCCCATAGATAATAACCAACCAATGAGGTGATAACAATGGTGGAGTAGGATAGTAGGTCTGTTACAATAAAGATGCCAACGGCTTTTTTTGCAATAAAGACATAGCCCAACGAGTTAGAAATGACTTTAAAGAAAACCCCCAAGATGGCCCAAAGCAGAAAAGGTATAATGGGTAAGAATTCTTTTGAAAGCAACAGATGTACAATAATTGGAGCAGTTGGCAGAAAGATACAAATAATTGGACAGATAATGAGTAGACTAACAATTACTTGCTGATTAACCATCTCTTTTAACTGTACGTTATTTTCGTTAACAGCAGATAGACGAGGATAATAATCGGTACTCATGGCAACAAAAATAAGTCCCACATATTTCTCAATCAAGTTAAATCCAGCTTGATAAAGACCCACTTCTTCCAATCCTTGACCGTAGTTGCTCAAGTAGATGGTAATAAGGTAGGAGCAAAGAGTAGCAGCAAAACCACTTATAGTAAGCATAACGCCTATCTGCATCATTGCACCGCCCTGTTGTATGGTGGTTTGTAGGGTAACGGGGGCATGCTCAATTTTTTCTTTTCGATAGAACCAATAGGTACATAGAAATGTACAGATGTAGGTTACTAACAGTGCGGGCACAATACCCTTTTCACCCCAAAGGAGGTAGATAGGTAGAGAGAGGAGTAAAGCGATGCTGGCGCCAATAAGATTAGCTTTAGCCAGTGTTTTGAATTTTCGTAAACCCTGAAAGAGTGCTAATTTACCACGAGTGAGTGCATCAAAAAGTAGGGTGCAGGCTAACCAGCTATACGCCCATGTGTACTGTTCATTTCCGAAGCTCCATTTACTAAGCTGTGGTGCTAGTGAGAGTGTAATACAAGCACCCATCAGTCCAACAAAGAAACTCCAGCGGTGAACAATAGTTGCTAGTTGTGCAATACGTCCTTCTTGTTGTGAGATAGCTATCTCTCGAATAGCTCCTTGGTCAACACCTAACCGGGTGGTAGTGGAGAGAAGTGCAAGGGTATTGTTGAGTAGTCCCAATAATCCAACACCATTAACCCCTAATAAAACGGCAATAATTTTTGTACGAATCAGTGAGAGCAACACTTGAAAGACCTGTACACCCCCAAAGAGGGCAGTTACTTTTAAGATCGATCGATACGCTTGCTGTTCTTTCTTCATCTTGTTACGCAGAATGTTAATATTGTCTTTCCTTTCTTTGCAAATGGTTAGATTGCTATTTGTTGAAAATCAGAATGCCTAAGTGGTTTTTATTTATATTTTTTAAGGAGTGGCTCCGCTTCTTTATCCCCCTTTTTTACCGCTGTTTCAAAGAGTTGAATAGCTTTTACTTTGTCCTTTTTTTGCAAATGGCAGAGTCCCATCAAACGATAACAGGCGATGAGCTGTGGATCTATTTTTAATGCTTTTTCAAAGGTGCCAAGAGCGATGTCATATCGTCCAAAACGTAGGTTGAGCACACCATATTCTAATAAATAGCTGGTCTCTTTTGGAGCCATCTCAATGGCTTTCTCTAAATCGTTAAGCGCTTGTTGATTCTATCTACTGTTTATCTCTGCTTGCGAACGGAAGTAGTAAAAAAGATGGTTCACATTGCCATTCATGGCGTCATAATAGGTGTTATAATCTTTTACGGCTTCTCTAAAAAGTTTCTTCTCCACGCGTTTCTCTGCTCGTTTGATTAAGTAAATAGCTTTTGAGGAGGGAACAGGATTAGGTAAGCGTTGAATGGTACTGTCTAAGAGTGCTAGAATTTCATCTTGACTACCTCCCATAATTTCTTTTAGCTGTACAAGCTTATAGCTTATCTCTGCCGAACCTAACGAAGAGGCATTTACTTTCTCATACCAACGGTAGGCCTCTGGATAGTTTTTTAGATTCACATAGATCTCTGCTCGTTGTTGTTGATAGACAGGCAATGAGTCGATGGCAAGTGCCGCACTATTTTCTTCTAAGGCTTTATCTAGTGTCCATCCTTTGTAATTGAAGGCGGGTGTAAGTTGACTATTCACCATAATTAGTTGGGCAAAGTTATAATGCACATTTTCTTTCTTCTTAGATAGCTTTAATGCTCTGTCTAAATCGTCAGCTGCTTGGTCAAAATGGTTGTTGTCTCTATAAAAATGAACAAACTGTGAGGCACGACGAAGATAACCTTCGCTACTCTCAGGAAATTGATGTATAAACTGTTCAATTAAAGTTAGTTGTTCTTGTGGTGTCTCTTTACCTGCTTGCATATACAAATAGATTAAAGCTTCCTCCTCCTCATTAGGAAGAGATTTTTTGAAAGCCAATTGCTCTAGTGCACTATTATTACTGCTAATGGCACGTATACTTAGGCTTGCTGCATAATCTGTACCAATGGCGAACGACTTTTCGCCACCACTACTATCTCGTTGTAAGAGTGCAACTGCTTCTCCATTTTCATTAAGAAGTGCGCAACTCACATTTTTCTCGTTGTAGGGTAGTGCCAGTGTAAAATAACTTTTCTTTGTAGGTATCTCGGTTAGGTCAGTTACCTTACCGGTTATAACGGTTTTTCCTTTATAGGTGGTGTAGGGCATTAGATATACAGTGCTGCCTACTGCAGGTGTTTGTGTTGCTAAAGGAATAAAGTCGTTTTTTTTCTTTGTAGCAACTTTGAATTTAATTACATCGTAGATGCTGCTACCTCCCATAATTTCCTCTACAGGAAACGCATCTCCTTTGTAGGTAATCACGGAGGCTCTCACTGCATCCTTAAAAAGAGAGAAATCTGCTAGTGCAGTTCCCTCCTTTGTAATGAAAAAGCCATTTCCATTTTTTAATATATTTCCCTCCTTGTCATAAGTAACAATAGAAAAGGAAGCATTACGTAATTTATGCATCCATTTGGGTGCTTTGGTTTGAGCTGCTACTGTTAGTGAGAAAACAGACAGTAGTATAAGAACTATATTTTTCATGACTTTTCTTCTTTATTATTCGCTACGTTGTTTAACTCCTTCGTAAATTAAGACGCCAGCTGCTACTGATACGTTGAGTGATTGAATCTTTCCAATGATAGGAATCTTTACCCATTCATCACAAAGAGCTAGATGGTCATACGATACACCTGTATCTTCCGCTCCCATAATGATACAAACAGGGTCGGTATAGTTTGCTTTGGTGTAATCATAGTCGCCTTTTTCTGTAG
>JAQWAN010000004.1:0-17676 GCA_028707655.1 Bacteroidaceae bacterium | reverse complement strand
TGTTCGCGACAAACAGGAAGGGTATGAAGTGCTCCAGCAGAGGTCTTCATGGCATCGGCATTCACACTTACACTATTCTTAACGGGGATAATTACGGCATCTACACCAGCACATTCACATGTACGAGCAATAGCACCAAAATTACGTACGTCTGTGATACCATCTAACATAACAAAGAAGGGCGATTTACCCTGTTCAAACAAGAAGGGTACCATTTGTTCGGTTGTTTGATAGGTCACGGACGAGATAAATGCTACTACGCCTTGGTGATTCTTTTTTGTGATGCGGTTAATCTTTTCTACAGGTACACGTTGTACGGGTATCATTAAATCTCTAACAGCATCAAACAATTCTTTCGACAAATCACTTTGAATATCTTTTTTTACTAAGATCTTATCAATCTCTTTTCCAGCCTGTACGGCTTCTATTACGGCGCGTACGCCAAATATCATTTCACTTTTTTCCATGTTCTTTTTTTACTTTGTTGAGGCAGTTAGTAGTTCTTTTGCATTTTGAAGGGCTGCTTCTGTGGGAGTTTCTCCACTTAACATCTGTGCCAATTCAAGAATACGTTCTGAACCACTTAGTAATTGTATGTGACTGCTCGTTTCTTCTTCGGTGTCTTGTTTATATACTTTGTAATGTGTGTTGCCTTTGGCGGCTATTTGTGGGAGATGTGTAATGCTTATCACTTGCATTTGTTCACTCATCTCTTGCATGATAAGTCCCATCTTATGTGCTATCTCTCCAGAAACTCCGGTATCAATCTCATCAAATAAGATGGTAGGTAATTGTGCTGAACCAGCAATTAAGGCTTTCATAGATAACATCACACGGGCTATCTCACCACCAGAGGCTATCGATGCTACTGGCAATGCTTCTCCCTTTTTGTTGGCAGAGAAGAGGTAGGTTATTGTATCCATACCTGTTGCATCCGGTTTTTTACGCGGAGTTATCTCTACCACAAAACGTACATTAGGCATTCCAAGTGGAATGAGTCGTTCTCGCATTTGATTGGCCATCTGTTGTGCAGCAATGGTTCTTTTTTGTGTCAGTTTTTTTGCTTTTTCTAGAACAATGGCATAATGCTGTTCCTTTGCAGCAGTTAGTTCTGCTATGTGATGTTCGGAACTATCTATCTGCGCTAATCGTTTTTGATATTGCTCCATGAGTAGGAGTAGCTCTTCTACGGATTGCACATGGTGTTTCTGCTGTAAAGTATACAAATTATTGAGTCGCTCATTAATAAAATCAAGTCGTTCTGGCTCAAAATCGATACTACTCTCATGTCTACTAATCTCTTCTGCACTATCTTTTAGATCAATGTATAATCCTTTTAATCGTTCTGCTAATTGAGCAGCAGGTGTAAAGACAGTGGCTATTCGACGGAGTGATTCGGTGCACTCTTTAAGAAGCGTAACCATGTTTTGTCCCTCGCCATAAAGCTTGTTTGTTGTTTCATACAGACACGATTTTATCTCCTCTGCATGACTGAGTATTTTTTCCTCCTCTTCTAGTTCCTCTTGTTCCTCTTTTTTGAGTGAGGTTTCCTCTAGTTGTTCCAATTGGAAACGAATATACTCCTCATCCATTTTATCTCGTTCTGCTTGCGCAATACTCTCTTGTAATTCCTGCTCAAGATTGCGATAGGTTTGGTAGGCATCCTTATAGCTAGTCAACTCTTTTTGATTGTTGGCTAATGTGTCTAGTACAGTGAGTTGAAACTGCTCCCGGCTAAGTAATAAGTTCTTATGTTGGGAATGAATGTCAATCAATTGATCGCCTATCTCTTTCATTAATGTAAGCGGAACAGGTGTGTCATTGATAAACGAGCGCGATTTTCCGGAGGGCTGTATCTCTCGTCGAAGGATACACTCCTCCTCATCATAGTCAATATCGTGTGCTGTAAAGAAGGAGCAGAGGTATTTTTTTTGCAGTTGAAAATGCGCTTCTATAATGCATTTCTTTGTTTTGTCTTTAAGCATTTTAGTGGTAGATCGCTGTCCTAAGAGCAGAGATATAGCTCCTAAAAGAATCGATTTACCTGCACCTGTTTCTCCTGTAATAACAGAGAAACCCGATTGAAAACTGATATGAAGCGTGTCAATCAGCGCATAATTTCTTACATAGATTGATTGAAGCATTATCGTTTAATTTTAGTCCATTCACTGGTTTGTGCTGGATTTATTTCTTGCAAAAGAGTGAACACTTGTTCTTGCTCATTTGTGGTTCCCTCACTATAAATATTAATAAGTTCCTCCTTTTTAATATCTGTAAATAGCTGAGGGATGGCAGACATCATATTATTTTCTTTTGCTGTTTTAAGAAGCTGAAGCGCTTCTGTAACAGCAGTGCGACCTCTTCCTGCGTTTTGTACCATTTGGTCTAATCCTAAGCGGTGATAGCTATACATTAGTTGACGCAGAGGTAGCATCTTTTCATCCATATAGTCGGTTATAATAGCATGTCTATTCTTACTGTCGTCAAAAGCTTTCCAGCCAGTGTCGGGTAGCGTTTGTGCTGCTGCTACTATATTTTCCACTTTTTGTAAAGCATCTGTTCCACCCAATGGTGACATGGTATCGCCATCTAATCCTATAATTAAATAGGCATAGTAAGCTATCACAGCAGTTAAGTTATTATCAATGGTATTCATGTTAAACTGTAACTGGTCTTGATCCATATACTCAAAGGTGATGCTTGGGTCTTTAAAATTGAAAATCGTTGTATTATAATTCGCATTATAAACAGGTCGACTCGATTGGATAGTTAGTTCGCCTGTAAAATGTCCATCATCGGTATATTCTTTTACCGTAAGTGTAAGACTACAATTGATGCGTTCTACAACAGAATATTTTGCACTTGTCCATTCTTTCCCATTAATAAATTCATTTAGCGCATTTTGCAAAGCCTCAAAGACTTGGGTGTTAGTGCCCTGTATCTGTGAGGTATTGATAGCTACTTTGCAATTTAGCTCTTGTGCTTGTGTATTAACAAGCCCACTGCATGCTAGAAAAAGAAAAAGGACTATTTTTTTCATGGTAAAATGGTGCAAAGTTGATGAATAATATCTTTTGCGACCTCTTTTTTCGATTTTAGAGGAAAGGAGAGCTGTTGCTGCTGATCGATAATAGAAATCTTGTTTGTATCTGTTTGGAAACCTGCTCCCTTATCACTGAGTGAGTTCAGTACGATAAAATCTAGATGTTTGCGTGCCAATTTCTTAGTAGCATTAGCTACTTCATCCGTGGTTTCTAAGGCAAATCCCACAAGTCGTTGATTCGCCTTTTTTAGTGACCCTAGATGAGCTGCAATATCTTTTGTTGGTGTTAGCTCCACCTGTAAGAGATCGGATTTACGCTTTATCTTTTGTGTATGTATTTTTGTTGGTGTAAAATCGGCTACAGCTGCACATAAGATAGCTGCATCCGCCTCTAGAAAATGAGTAGAGGCTGCTTCAAACATCTCTTGCGCCGACTCAACATCTATCCTTGTAATGTTTGGATGCTGTGTACATCGTTGTACCGGTCCGCAGATTAGAAAAATATCTGCTCCCCTGTTAGCACACTCCTCGGCCAATGCAAAGCCCATTTTCCCAGAAGAATAGTTGCCAATAAAACGTACTGGGTCAATCTTCTCGTAAGTAGGTCCTGCTGTTATGATTATTTTTTTTTTTGCTAATGTCTCTTTTTCTTCAAAAAAACGTTCTATCTCTTCAAGGATAACAGTAGGCTCTTCCATACGCCCCTTACCAACCAGATGACTAGCTAATTCGCCCTCAGATGGTTCAATAATATGATTGCCATATCCCTGTAGAATGGCTAGGTTTTGCTGTGTAGATGGATGTTTAAACATATCTAGATCCATGGCAGGAGCTATAAAAACAGGTGCTTTCATAGAGAGATAGGTGGTGATAAGCATATTATCTGCTATACCATGTGCCATCTTCCCTAATGTAGCTGCTGTGGCAGGTGCAATCAGCATTAAATCGGCCCATAAGCCTAGATCTACATGACTATTCCAAGTGCCGTCTCTCCCAGAAAAGAACTCACTAATAACTGGTTTACTTGTCAAAGCGGAGAGTGTGATGGGCGTAATAAACTCTTTGCCAGCAGGTGTAATCACCACTTGCACCTCAGCTCCTTTTTTGATGAGTCCGCGTATCAGGTAGGCAGCTTTATAAGCTGCTATACTACCTGTTATGCCTACTACTATATTTTTTCCTTTTAACACGATATTTTTACTATTGCTTTATAATTTGCCTCTATTTAAGTTTATTAGAGATAGAGCGCAATTTTATTTGTGTAAGAACTTTTTTGGTATGAAGTGAGAATTCACTATTGAGCATCCAGCTGTAGTAGCCAGGGTCTTCCTCTAGCACATCTACCACTTTTTTACCCTTATACTTACCAAAGTTAAAGACTTCCTCCTTATTTTTATTATAAATAATTCGTCCTGCAAAGTCAACATTGTGGTTATAATAGGAATATTCCGATAACGATTTCACTGTATTATCTAATTCATCATAATGGTCCACTTGCGCTTTAATCACTTCGTAGGTTGCTCTTGTATCTGCCTCCGCGCTATGTGCATCGGTTAGATCCTTTTTGCAGTAAAACTTATAAGCCGCTATTAGTGTGCGTTGCTCCATCTTATGAAAGATGACCTGTGCATCAATAAATTTATTCTTAGTGAGATCAATATCTACACCAGCTCGCAGAAACTCTTCTGCTAATAGCGGAATGTCAAATCTGTTGGAATTAAATCCGCCCAAATCGCATTTGTCAAAGTCTTGTGCTATTGTTTTAGCTACCTCTTTAAAAGTAGGGCAGTCGGCTACATCTTCATCAGTAATGCCATGAATAGCAGTTGTTTCCTTAGGGATATGGCATTCAGGATTAATGCGAAGTGTTTTCACCTCCTCTTTCCCATCGGGAAAGACTTTTATGTAGCTTATTTCGATAATCCTATCTGTGATAAAATTGACACCCGTTGTCTCTAAGTCAAAAACGATAAGTGGCTTTGTTAATTCTAAATTCATGCTTTTTTTATTAGTCGTTAATCATCATCGGCATGAGTAACATCAACAAAGAGTTGCCCTCTTCTTGTTCTGATGGTACAATGATACCTGCTCTAGATGGGTCGGTCAGTTCAATGACCACTTCGTCTGTAGACATACTGTTAAGGATGTCAATTAAATAGTTTACTTTAAAGCCAATATCAATAGAATCGCCTGTAAATTGGCAAGGAGCCGATTCTTTAGCAGAAGTAGAGAAACCAATGTCTTGTGAGGAAACAACAATTAAGTCGTTCTCAATATGTAGTTTTACTAGGTTACTAGCAGGGTCAGCAAACACAGCAACACGGCGCAACGCACTAATTACTTGTCTACGGTCAAAGGTGATGTGATACAGGTTGTTCTGTGGTATCACCGAGTTATAATTAGGATATCTTCCATCAATTAAACGGCAACAAAGCTTGAAGTTTTTCAACATAAATACAGCGTTGTTCTCGTTAAACTCAATAGAGATAAATCCCTCCTCTTTTTGAAGTAAATTTTTAAGTATAGTTGCAGGTTTCTTAGGAAGTACAAACGCAGCTCTTTCCGATCCTTTAGCCAAAGTGGTTTGTTCCTTCACTAATTTATGACCATCGGAGGCTACAAATGTCACATCATCTGTTGTGATGTCAAAATAGATACCATTCATTACTGGTCTAAGCTCATCATCTGCCGAGGCAAAGAGTGTATGGCTGATACCTTTCATCAAAATGCTAGCTTCCATATCCAAGCTTACCGCATTTTTGTCTAATGGTGTAAAGACAGGAAAACCGTCGGCATTTTCAGCCATAAGATGGTAAGATCCTGTTTGGTTGTCTATTGTGATATTCAGGGTTTCCATATCGATATCAAAAGTGATCGGTTGTTCAGGAAACTCTTTCATAGCATCCATAATCGTTTTAGCGATAATAGCAAAACGACCTGTTCCCTCGTTCTCAACTAATTCAACGGATGTAGTGATAGTATTTTCGTTATCTGAAGCTACAACGGATAATTCACCGTCTTTTACGTCAAATAGAAAATAATCTAAGATGGGTAACGCATTTTTTGAGTTAATTACAGGAAAGATAGCTTGTAGATGGCTATATAGCGCTGTACTTGAAACGATAAATTTCATATCTGTATGGTGTTTAAGTTAATATTTTTCTTTTTTTTCCCCATAAAAAGGTGTGGCGATATACTGTACAAAAATAGGAAAAAAGATTTGCCCAGCCTACGATTCTAAATAAAAAAATGTATCTTCGCAATCTAAAAGATTTGTAACATGGAAATAACAGGAAAAATTATCGCCGTGCTTCCACTTTTGACTGGTGAAGGAAGAAATGGCGCTTGGAAAAAACAGGACTATGTAGTTGAAACTCAAGAGGAATATCCTAAAAAAATGAGTTTTAACTTATGGGGAGACAAAGTAGAAAAATTTAATATACAGCTCGGTGAGATGCTAACTATTTCCTTTGATATAGATTGCAGAGAATACAAAGGACGTTGGTATAATGATATTAAAGCTTGGCGTGTAGAAAGAGTTGCACAAGAGCAAACAACTGCTGGTGCTGCTACAGGTACTGTGCCTCCTCCTATGGAGATGCTAGAATCGGGTGACAACGAAGATTTACCCTTCTAAATCTATCCTTTTACAAACTACTTACCCAGTAGTTTTTCCCATAAAAAAGCCTTGGTTATTTATAACCAAGGCTTTTTTTATTTCTTAATTTTATCGCTGAACTAGGAATTCATACTCAAAAGGAATTCGTCGTTATCGCGTGTTCTGTCCATTCTGTTTTTCACCTCGTTCATGGCTTCCATTGGGTTCATGTCCGATAGATATTTACGTAGAATCCACATCCGGTCGAGTGTTGTTTTATCTAGTAATAGGTCGTCACGACGCGTACTAGAAGATACGATATTGATAGCTGGATAGATACGTTTGTTAGATAGATTACGATCTAGTTGAAGCTCCATATTACCTGTTCCCTTGAATTCTTCAAAGATAACCTCATCCATTTTAGAACCTGTATCAATAAGTGCAGTAGCTATAATGGTTAGTGAACCACCATTCTCAATATTTCGAGCAGCACCAAAGAAACGTTTAGGCTTGTGCAATGCATTCGCATCTACACCACCAGATAAAACCTTACCAGAAGCAGGAGAAACGGTGTTGTATGCACGTGCTAGTCGTGTGATAGAGTCTAAGAAGATAACTACGTCGTGGCCACATTCAACCATTCGTTTAGCTTTTTCCAATACAATACCAGCAATCTTAACGTGACGTTCTGCTGGTTCATCAAAGGTAGAAGCAACCACCTCCGCATTTACGCTACGTGCCATATCTGTTACTTCCTCTGGACGTTCGTCAATTAATAGCATAATCAAATAAGCCTCTGGATGGTTAGCAGCAATAGCGTTTGCTATGTTCTTCATCAAGATAGTCTTACCTGTTTTGGGTTGTGCTACAATCAGTGCACGTTGTCCCTTACCAATTGGTGAGAAGATATCTACCATTCTAGCTGACATATTGTCGCCACCTCCGCCTTTGCAAAGGTTAAATTTCTCATCAGGGAAGAGTGGTGTTAAATGTTCAAAAGGAACGCGGTCTCTCACAAGAGCTGGTTCTTTACCATTAATCTTGGTTACCTTAACCAATGGGAAATATTTCTCGCGTTCGCGTGGAGGACGAATAGTACCCTCTACCACATCTCCAGTTTTTAAGCCAAAGAGTTTAACTTGCGATTGGGATACATAAACATCATCGGGAGAGGATAGATAGTTATAGTCGGGTGAGCGAAGAAAACCATATTCATCTTGAATAATTTCTAAGACACCACTTCCAGTTAAGATATCACCAAACTCGTATGCTTTTTCAACTGGCTTTTTAGGCTGTTGATTATTGTTTTGTGTTGCTCTTCCACCTTGATTAGCATTGTTTGCAGTGCCGTTTTGTGCATTTCCTGCCACTTTTGCATGTTGTGTGGTGTTTTGAGCAGTGTTGTTAGCTGTTTTTGTAGCAGCAGAATTCTCGTTTCTATTGGAACGAGAATTTTTTTGATTACGTCCGTTGTTTGCTTCTCTTTGTGGATTGTTGCGAACAATAGGAGCCTCTACTTTGGTTGTTTCAAATTTGCCTAATAACTCTTTTGGTAGTTCCTCATGGTTGGTAGGTAAATTTTCAATAGGCACAAAGTCGTTTATAGCAACAGGTTCTTTAGGTGCTGTATCACTCTCCTCTTTAAGCGCTTTTTTTTCTGCAATTGGAGCTTTCTTCTCTGTTGTAACCGGAGTTTTCTTCTCTTTGTTTACTGTTGATTTGCGGGTGTTGTTGGATGCTACTGTATTTTTTTCTTGCGTTGTTTCTTTTTCAGCGCTAGTTGGCTCAGTTACAACTGCTTCTTTAGGCGTTGCTTTTTTAGCACGTGGTGCTCTTTTCTTAGGCTTTTCTGTAGTCTCTTTTGGAGCGGAAACACTCTTTTTAGTAGCTGTTGGTTGTTTGCCTTTTTCTACCTCCTTTGTACTCGTCTTGCTTTTAGACGTAGTTTTTCCAGCTTCATCTACTTTTCTAGATTTGCCTTTCGAAGCAGTGTAGACCTTGTCTCCAGCTTCTTTTTGACTATTAATGCGTGAACGCTTTTTAGGATGTTCTTCACTGCTTTTAGCTACTTTTTTAGTTGCCCCAGCAATGGCTTGTTCGTCTAGTATTTTATAGACCAATTCCTCTTTAGATAGAGATGTTGTTTTGGTAATACTTAATTCTGAAGCAATAGATTGGAGTTCCGACAGTTCTTTGTCGTTTAATTGAATAATGTTATACATGCGTATAATGTTGGTTATTGTAATCGGTCAGTTCTCTCTCCTTAGTTTGAATGAGGGAATCTAACTATTAATAGTATAATGGGGTGTATTGTCGATTAAGAAAAGCAAACGATAGATGTTTTTTCTCTTATGACGTGCCAAAGATACTCTTTATTTTTTGTTTAATGATAAATAATCCTTTTTTTTTATTCTTTTTATTGAAATTAGTGCTAATTAGCCTCCTCTTTTAGACTGATAATCAGAGAAGTAAGGTTTTTTCTGTTTTTTTGTAAGATGAGTGCATTGAAAAAAAGTCGATGTAGTGTTTGCTTTCACTAGAGCTGAAGTTGTAGGGTAAGGCTGTACATTCTTTGTGTAGGCATAGAAACGCCACCTGATGTGTAGTATTCTGGATCGATGCCATGTAACTTACTATCCGAATAGAGTAAACATAGATTAGTGGCCTGTAGAGAGAGATTGGCCTGACTAATATGCTTTCCTTTTAACCACTCTTTTGGGAAGGTATAGCCTATTGTTATCTGTTTTAAACGAATAAAATCGCCTTTGGCCACACGCTCTGTGCTCATATTGTAGAGTTCATATCGTTCTGCATTGGAGGAATTAGGCCAATTCATGGAGCTTAGGATAGGGATGTTTGTTTCATCTCCAGGGGATACCCAACGATTACTCATGCTTTTATCATAGGCGTAAATGTCTGCTCCTTCTTCCATATACGCATTATTTAAACGAATTACGTTTCCATATCTGTAGGTGATATCAAAAGACGCATTCCATTGCTTAAATCGGAAGCTATTACTAAACCCACCAAATCCTTTAGGAGCTATAGGACCCTCATATTTGAGTGTTTCTTTTGCGTCATTTCCTAAAAAAGTGTATAGGTCCGTGATTATTTTATTATCTTTTCTGTAAAAAGTAGGCAGTCCATTCTGGTCTAATCCTGCAAAGCGAACGGAATAGAGTCCTCTCTCTGGACCTCCTTCAAGTGCTATACCCGTTCTCATTAGGGAGGGTATAGAATAATCCGCCTTCATTTCTGTCACCTCACTATGATAGGTGTTTAGTGTTAACTGACTCTCCCATCGAAAATTAGTGGTGGCTATATTTACGCTGTGAAGTGCCATCTCTAATCCGCTCGATTTCATTTTCCCTATATTAGTACGCTGAAAGGAATAACGATTCATTGAATTAGATAGTGTATTGCTTAACAAATGTTTAGATGTACGATGGTAGTAGTCTATCTCCACAGAGATGCGTTGTGAAAAAAGAGCAGCTTCTAGTCCAATGTTTACTTCATGTGTTTTCTCCGCTGTAGATCCCTGTTCCGATTGATCTTGATTTATATCCGAATAATATGGAATTACGTAGTAATGTCTTTCGTTAGTAAGCATAGAGAGAGGCAATACACCTTTATATCCATAGGAGATTTTAGGTCGTAAGTAGGATACAACCTCTTTTATACCCTGCATAAACGGTTCATTATGTAGATTCCATGCTGTACTTATGCTCCACGATGGAATAGTGATTTTCTTGTCGTATAACAAAGGTGAGATGGTTTTATCCACTCGATATCCCATGTCTAGCCTATATTTATTCCGGTAGGTATAATCTATTGTTGCAAAATAAGCGCTGTTTTTGTTGGTTAGATATTCTTGTTGAGGCGCTTCAGCCGGCCCTAATTGGGGGGTATATGTAGCCTCTACTATATCTTTGTCTTTCTCATCCCATAGATAACCCCATCGTTCTGTGGGGGTTGTTTCTCTTTTTGTTCTGTTAAATTCAAACCCAGCCATAAAATGAAAATGATGCTTGTTACCTAAAGAGCGCACATAATCTGCTGTGGCCTTTATGTAGGTTTGTCGCATTTCTAAATCGGTGGTATGATAGATGCCCCCTTGCGGCATCATACTATAGCCAGAATCTTTACCTATACCATATGGGTGAAATAAATAGGGGTTTGTTGCTCTAATTTCAGCTGTGTAGTTCGATTTATAAGCACCTGCTTCATTAGACCATCCGCGTACTTTGTGTTCCGCTTTGCTTTTAGCTAATCGATATTGAAAGATACCCTTTACGGTTAGATTTTTAAGTGGACGGTAATTAAGGTCTAGTTGAGTAGATAAGTCCTTTACATTTAAATCGGTATAATTGGTGGCTAGTTCGTTTAAGATATTAAAATCGGCATAGTTACGACGGTAATATTCCAGTTCTCCCTGCTCGTTGTAGGGTTGCATGCTTCTTGCTGTTTGTAGCGCATAGAGAAATGGATTAATCTCAAAGTCACGCGTCGTTCTGTTAGAATAGGGCATAAATTCGCTATTTTCTACACCCGGTGTTCTTTGGTTACGTATGTTAGCTGCTATTTTAGCCCCAATTTGTAGTTGTTTGGTCAGTTGAATATCTCCTCTAAAGGAGCCAGTGTATCTTTCCGATTTATCCGATTGAATCACAATCCCATCGTCGTGATAGTAGCTTAATGAGGTGTAGTAGGTTGCCTTTTGGTTTCCTCCACGGATGTTTACTGCATGTTGATTTACGATGGAATGGTGAAAAAGCGTTTTAAACCAGTCGGTATTATGTTGTGCATGGCGCTCTAGAAAAGCGTTGTTATAGTCGCTGTTTGCATCCAATTGAAGGTTTCCTTTTGCCACCTCATCATACATCTTACCCAGTACACCCATATTTTCAGCAGCGTTTGGTGTGTAGGAATGGATCCATCCATTTTGATGCAATTCTTTGTAAATAGCAATCTCATCGGTTGCATCCAGTTTGTTGTAGTTGCTGATGGAGGGGCGATCTTTCACTGCAAAGGTACCGGTGTATTGCACGGAAAATCTGTTGGCTGTTCCCTTTTTTGTTGTGATTAAGATAACGCCATTTGCACCTGGTGCGCCATATTGAACAGTGGCAGCATAATCTCTGCGTACCTCAATTTTCTCTATGTCAGCAGGATTGATGCCTGCCGTATTAGAGGAAAGTAGTGTTTTCCAATCGCCTGTTAATAAGTCATCTGAACTTAGATTAACAAGATTTTCCCAGATCACACCATCTATCACCCATAGTGGTTTGGAGGTTCCTAATATAGTATTGTTTCCACGAATAGTCATAAGCGGTGCAACACCAAAGGTGCCCGATATGTCTGTGGTTAATAGACCAGGAAGAGTGGTTTGTATCGATTTTGAAATGTCAGGGTAGCCCTTTAAATCTATCTTATCTATGGGGGTAATAGATGTGGCTCCTGTTGGACAATCTAGAACTTGTTTTTCTCTATTTGCTATGCTATCGGTATCTGTTTTCTCTATAGAAGAACGTTGTTCTTGTTGTTGTTGTTGTGCAAATGTATTTGTACTAACAAAAAGTAGCAAGAGTATACCACATCTCACTGCAAGAAAAAGAGCCTTGTTCATAGATTAGCTTTGTTTGTGTGCTGTCTTTTAAATTAAGATTACTTTACAAAGGTATACAAATAAATTAAAACAGGGCGTGCTTATGTTGTTTTTTAATAATTTACAATGGGAATTTTTAATTACTAGCGAATAACTAAGAGTCTTTATGGTAGGACTAATAGAGTATAATCGTTTAAAGTATAGCCTTTTTAAGCGGTGCTATCCATTTTGTTTGTTTGCGAAATTCTTGCATCTTTAATAAATCGGCCACAATAAACGTACTTCCTCCCACAAAGACTAAGTCCTCTTTTGTAGCTCTTTGCATAGCTGCATTAACCGCTTCTGCAACAGTTGGAAAACAGCTGCCTTCTAGTTGATGTGTAATGGCTATTTTTTCTAATTCTGTTTCGTGTAGTGCTCTTTTAACGCTTGCTTTTGTAAAGTAGTAAGAGGCCTGTTTAGGTAAGAGTGCTACTACACCATTAATATCTTTATCGTTTACCATACCAATAACAATATGTAGGTTGGTGTATGTTTCTTGTTGTAGTTGCTGAGCAATGTATTGCATACCGGCAATATTATGACCCGTGTCGCAGATGATGCGTGGAGAAGTAGCAATGGTTTGCCATCTTCCCTTTAGGTGTGTCAGTTGACATACATGTGCAAATGCAGCTCGTACATCCTCTTCGGTTAATTGAAAATTGCTTTTCTTAAGCTGATGGATAGCAGAGAGTAATGTATTGGTGTTGTGTATTTGGCAGTTTCCACTTAACTCACCAATAAGAGCGGGGTAGGCATCGCAAGTATAGCACCATGCTCCGTTTGGGAGATGTTGGGCTTTCTCAATCCATTGTTTTTCTTCTGCAAAGAAGATAGGTGCTCCCACTTTCTCTGCTTGTTGTAGAAAGACACTTCGCGTTACGGGTGTTGTTTCTCCAATAATAACGGGGATTCCTTTTTTTATAACGCCGGCTTTCTCTTGGGCTATTTCTCGGAGTGAATGCCCCAGTAGCTGGGTATGGTCTAGGCTGATATTAGTGATAATAGTTAGCTCCGGTGTTATGATATTGGTACAATCTAGTCGCCCTCCTAATCCCACTTCAATAATAGCAATGTCAATGTTTTGTTGTTCAAAATAGTGAAAAGCCATAGCTGTGGTGAGTTCAAAAAACGAGGGGTGGAGTGGCTCAAAGAAGGAGCGATGATTTTCTACAAAATCAACAACTGAGCTAGTATCCATGGTTTTACCATTCACGCGGATCCGTTCTCTAAAGTCGAGTAGATGAGGTGAAGTGTATAAGCCTGTTTTATAGCCTGCTTTTTGAAACAGGGCTGCTAATATATGTGAGCAGGAACCTTTTCCATTGGTTCCTGCTACATGTATCGTCTTGAATTTTCGATGTGGATGATTAAAATAATCGTCCAATAGTAGAGTCGTCTCTAAACCAGCTTTATAGGCTTTACTTCCTTTTTGCTGAAACATGGGGGCACACTCATAAAGATAATTTAGTGTCTCTTCGTAATTCATCTTTTTGTAGGCTTTATTTAGTCAAACCAACGTTTAAACTTCTTAAAGATTTTATCTTTAATCGTTTTACTAGGTGTGAAATTTGCTGCATCTTTTAACTCTTCTAATAGCTTTTTCTCCTCTTTTGTAAGTGTTTCTGGCACGTAGATGCTGATGTTCACTAATATATCGCCTTTGCCGTATCCGTTAATATCTGGAATACCCTTACCTCTTAAACGAAGTAGTTTTCCAGGTTGTGTACCGGCTTCAATTTTTATTTTTACTTTGCTGTCGATGGTAGGAATTTCAACGGTTCCACCTAAAGCTGCTGTTGCGAAATCGAGTAGCAAATCATAGCGTAAGTTATTGCCTTCGCGCTCTAACTCACTGGTGTTTTTCTCCTCCTGAATCACAATAATCAAGTCGCCAGGAACACCATTGTGTTTACCCGCATTACCTTTTCCGCTCATAGATAGTTGCATACCATCTGCTACACCAGCAGGGATGTTAACCGTTACCACTTCTTCGCCATAAACAAGACCTTCGCCGCCACATTCTTTACATTTGTTTTTAACAATTTTGCCTTCGCCGCCACAAGTAGGGCAGGTGGCACGTGTTTGCATGGTACCTAGAATGGTTTGTTGGTTACGAATAACGCTACCCGATCCGTGGCAAGTGCTACATGTTGTGGCCTGACTACCTTTTTCTGCACCGCTACCGTTGCAATGTGAACAAGCTACATATTTTTTAAGTTTGAATTTCTTTTCTACACCAGTTGAAATCTCTTGTAAGGTTAGTTTTACCTTTACGCGAAGATCGGAGCCTTTAAACTGTCTGCGCGATTGGCTGCTACCGCCAAAACCACCGCCGCTGCTATGTCCGCCAAACACATCTCCAAACATAGAGAAAATATCATCCATAGACATACCGCCGCCAAAGCCGCCACCAAAGCCACCTCCACCAAAGGGACCTCCGTTGCCTGCTGCACCGCTCACACCAGCATGACCAAATTGGTCGTAGCGAGCGCGTTTATCGGCATTGCTAAGTACCTCGTAAGCTTCTGCTGCTTCCTTAAATTTTGCTTCTGCTTCCTTGTCGCCTTGATTCTTATCGGGGTGATACTGAATCGCTTTTTTTCGGTAGGCTTTTTTTATTTGATCTGCTGAAGCATCTTTACTTATCTCAAGTACTTCGTAATAATCTCTTTTTTCCATTATTGTTTCTCTATTATTGTGCTACAACTACTTTAGCGTGACGAATCACTTTTTCATTTAACGTATAACCGTTCTGCACGCAGTCTACAATTACGCCTTTCTCTACACCTTCTGGTGCAGGTACCATAGCTATTGCTTCGTGATAGTCGGTGTCAAACTTATTATTTTTTGTTTCCACCTGTTTTACACCATTTTCGTTTAACGCTTTCATGTATTTTTGGTAGATTAGCTGAATACCCTCTAGTAGGCTATCCACATCTTTTGCTTTTTCCATGTTTTCTAAAGCACGTTCCATATCGTCTAAAACAGGTAGTAAGCTAGTGATAACCTTTTCTCCTCCGTTGCGGATGATATCTGCTTTTTCTTTGAAGGTTCTTTTTCGGTAGTTATCAAATTCGGCAGAAAGACGAAGGTGTTTATCTTTTAAGTCCTCTATGATAGCATCTTTTTCCGCTAAAGGATTTTTCTCTTCTACTGTTTCTGTTTCTTCTGCTTTTTCTTCTGCTACTTCTGCAGATAGCTTTTCCATAGCCTCTTCTATCGTTTCCTTTTTGTCTTCCACTGTCTCTTTGTTTGCTGCTGTTGGCTCCTCTGCTGGATTAGCTGTTTCTTGCTCCTTAGCTTGTTTCTTTAGCGCTTCGTTTTCAGCTTTTTTCTCTTTCAAGTTCATATAATTATATCGTTAAATTTCTATTTTTAATAGTAAAAACACTTGTTTACTATCAACAAAAGCCTTGCCAAGTAGCTATAAAAACGGCGGTTTGTAACTAATATTGTGAATTGTTAGTTTATGTTTGTTTAATATATGTTTTAATTCTTTTTAGTAAGGTCAACTTGTCATAAAGATTGCTAGATTCATTTTATTATAGCTAACTTTGCGGCGAATATGAATTGGAAATTATAAAGATATTAAAGTTTTAAGCAAATGATCACAGTATCTGATGTAGCCGTGCAGTTTGGTAAGCGCGTGCTTTTTAATGATGTAAACCTCAAATTTACGAACGGTAATTGTTATGGTATAATAGGAGCGAATGGAGCTGGTAAGTCCACCTTTTTACGCGCCATCTCTGGCGATTTAGATCCAACAAAAGGACGTATTTCCATGGGCCCAGGTGAACGTTTATCCGTATTAAGTCAAGACCATTATAAATGGGATGAACATTCAGTAATAAATACAGTGATGATGGGCCATTCTGTTTTATGGGATATCATGCAGAAACGTGATGAGCTTTATTCTAAAGCCGAGTTTACAGACGAAGATGGTTTTAAAGTAGCAGAGCTAGAAGAAAAATTTGCAGAGCTCGAAGGATGGAATGCCGAGAGTGATGTTGCTAATCTATTGAGTGGATTAGGTATAGCCGAAGATAAGCATTACGAATTGATGGGAACATTGAGTGGTAAAGAGAAGGTACGTGTAATGTTAGCGCAAGCGCTTTACGGTAATCCAGACAATTTACTTTTAGATGAGCCTACCAATGATTTGGATATGGAGACTGTTATTTGGTTAGAAAATTATTTAGCCAATTTTGAACATACGGTGTTGGTAGTAAGTCACGACCGTCACTTTTTAGATTCTGTTTGTACACATACCGTAGATATTGATTACGGCAAGATTAATTTATTTGCTGGTAACTATACGTTTTGGTATGAGTCGAGTCAGTTAGCTCTTCGTCAACAACAAAATCAGAAGGCAAAAGCGGAGGAGAAAAAGAAGGAACTGGAAGAGTTTATTCGTCGTTTTTCTGCTAATGTTGCAAAAAGTAAGCAAACCACGAGTCGTAAAAAGATGTTGGAGAAACTAAATGTAGACGAGGTAAAACCCTCTTCTCGTAAGTATCCAGGTATCATTTTTACGCCAGAGCGTGAGCCCGGTAATCAAATCCTAGAGGTGTCTGGATTAAGTAAAACAACCGACGAGGGTGTTGTACTTTTTAAAGATATTAATCTAAATGTGGAGAAGGATGATAAGATTATTCTTTTATCGCGCAATCCACGTGCCATGACTGCTTTCTTTGAGATTATAAATGGCAATATGAAGCCCGATGCAGGTACTTATAACTGGGGTGTAACCATCACTACAGCTTATTTGCCCGTAGATAATACCGCTTTCTTTGATTCCGACTTAAACCTAGTTGATTGGCTCAGTCAGTTTGGCGAGGGAAATGAGGTATATATGAAGGGTTTCTTAGGTAGAATGCTTTTCTCAGGCGAAGATGTGTTGAAGAAAGTAAATGTACTCTCTGGAGGCGAAAAGATGCGTTGTATGATAGCACGTATGCAGTTGCGCAATGCAAACTGTTTGTTGTTAGATACTCCCACGAATCATCTTGATTTGGAATCTATTCAAGCTTTTAATAATAACTTAAAGAGTTATAAAGGAAATATTATTTTCTCTTCTCATGACCATGAATTTATTGAGACAGTGGCAAACAGAGTAATCGAGTTAACACCTAATGGACTTATTGATAAGATGATGAGTTATGATGATTATATTACTTCGGATCAAATCAAAGAGGTAAGAGAGAGAATGTATAAATAATGCTAGGTGTGCTCTCTTTCAATAACTGCAATACGAAACTATTTTAACCCGTTGGCGGAATTAATTCACTAAAAAATGTCAGGAAATAAGTTGTGCATATCATTGATTATTAGTATTTTAATGGTGATCAAACTATTAATATACAGCTCAATTATGCACAACTTATATGC
>JAQWAN010000159.1 GCA_028707655.1 Bacteroidaceae bacterium | reverse complement strand
CAGTGATTCACTCCTTTACAAAAGACCGCGACTACACCATCTGTATCAGTAAGGATTTTCTCACACCAGAAGATCATATTCTTTTTGTAGACGATTTTGTGGCCTACGGTAATGCAGGACTAGGTATGGCTGCTATTGCTAAACAAGCGGGATGTACCGTAGAAGGAATGGGCTTCATCATTGAGAAATCGTTTCAGACAGGGGGCAAGCAACTACGTGACATGGGCTTTCATGTGGAGAGTCTTGCTATTATTGATAGCTTAGAGGATTGTAAGATTGCCATTCGATAACCATTAACGAAATGCATCTAGTGCATGCGTGGGTCTACCACTTAGGGTAAATGCACCTTTACTATATTGCTGCCAATTATAACTCTGGGGCTCCCAATAAAAGAGCCCTAGACATTTATGCCCTGCTATAGCTTGGGCTTTCTGCAAAAGATCGTGCAAAAAGGAGTAAGATGCATCGGGTGCATCCCACGACATACCCACTTCACAAATCATCACCTCTTTTTGATAACGAGCTATCATATCGTTCATATTATAGAGACAAGCGGCATTCATGGTTTGCCAATTATCGGGCGAGGGATAGAGAGAAAGACCTATCACATCCCACCGTGCACCATGTGCTTGTAACCCATCGAACAGCCATCGAAACAGGTTATTATCATTTCCATTCTGTAGATGAATAACAACTTTAGCATCTGGAAAAACAGCTTTTACGGCATCATATCCGGCATTATTCAGTTTGGCATACCTCTGCATATCGGTGTCTGCTCTGCCATCTGGCCAAAGCATCCCATTTCCGGTTTCATTGCCTACCTGTACCCATCGAGGGGTTATCTTCTCTGCTTGAAGAGCTAAAAGAACTTCTCTGGTGTGCGTAGCAACAGCCTCTTTTAACTCTGCAAAAGAGAGTGGCTGCCATGCTTTAGGTTTCGTTTGTTTACCAGGATCGGCCCAAGAATCACTGTAATGAAAATCGATTAAGAGCTGTAATCCTAATTGATGAGCACGTCTAGCTTTCGTCACTACATCGGTTATTGAACACCAACCATCTGCTGGATTAACCCAAACGCGTAAACGAATGGCGTTCATGCCTAACCCCTTGAGCAAGGAGAGACATTCTGCTGCCCCTCCATCTGCAGTAAAGAATAACCGACCAGAAGATTCCATTTCTGTAAGCCAACTAACATCGGCTCCTTTGGCAAAACTACTAACAACAGGTGGTAAAGGAAGTGCTGTTTTCTCTTCTTTACTGCAAGCAGCAAGCAAAAAAAGAAATAGCAGTACTATAAATGTTTCTCTTTTCATTCTTGTTTATTCAAAAAAAAACGACCTACCCTTTATTTGCAAGTCGTTTTTTCTATTAAAAAGGTACTTCCTTCGTCTAAGAAATAGATGCAAAGTACTTAATACTACTCTTATTTAATGGAAACGGGTACAAAACTAATAGCCTGTCCACCTCCTGCTGCCATCTTGATGGTTAGTGTATCAGAGGCATTTACATGTTGCTCGGTAATGGTATAAGAGAGAGGATTTTCTTTCCAATCTGCATCCGCACCATCGGCATAAATACGTGCTTGATAGTTAGTCTCCTTTTTCAAAAAAGACAATGGAATTCGAAGGGTACGAGGTGTTTCATTGGTGGTTGCACCTAAAAAATACTGCTCGCCCGCTCTACGAACTACTGCCACAAATTCGCCAGGCTCTCCTTGCAGTGCACGCGACCAATCACAATCTGCTTTAAAATCTCTAAAGAACTGAAAAGCAGGATGTCCTTTATAATTCTCTATTCTATCGGAAGCCATTTGTAGGGGAGAATATAAGATCACCCAATTAGCAAGTTGTTTAGCTAAAGTGGTATGCACACGAGAATTACCTTTATCTAGTCCATTCCATTTTTTATGCAAAGGAGAGTTACGTGAGTTATCAAATAGGATGTCAAATGTGCCGGGTGTGTAATCCATTGGTCCAGCTAACAAACGGGTAAAAGGTAGTACTTCTAGATAAGTAGGCGAATTACCTTCACTCCATGCATTCCATTCCATACCTTTAGCACCCTCTCTGGTCATCATATTGGGATAAGTACGACGAATACCGGTTGGCTTTATTGGTTCGTGTGCATCGATAGTGATATGATACTTAGCCGCTGTTTCTACTACTTTACGGTAATGACGCACCGCATATTGACTATGGTGATAATAACCACCCTTAAAGCCACCTGCATACCCTGTTTTAATGGAATGGATACCATATTTTGTAGACCATTCATAGGCCTTATCCATCTGCGCCTCATAGTTAGGTATATTTCCTCCTGTTTCATGATGACCGATGATTTGAATATTCTTCTCCTTAGCATAGCGTGTTACCTCATCCATATCAAAATCGGCATAGGGTTGGGTAAAATCGAAATCTTGACGACTACCCCACGATTCCCAACCATTATTCCAGCCTTCAAAAAGAACGCCTTCAATATTATTGGCTTGTGCAAAATCAATATATCGTTTCGCATTTACGGTGGTGGCTCCATGGCGATTATCCATTGTCCACGACTCGATACCTAAATGCATGCCCCACCATACACCTACATATTTCATCGGACGAATCCAATCGGTGGTGGCAAACTGACAAGGCTCATTTAAATTGAGTAATATGGAGGAATTAATTAAGTCGACAGCTTTATGCCCTATCTGAATAGTACGCCAAGGGGTCTGAAAATGATTACCTGCAATGCGAACTTTCACCCCGTCTGGCCATGGCACTAGGTCGGCTTCTAACGTAGAGGGAGCAGTGCTCTTAAGTGTCATGCCCGCAAAATCAGTCAAAGCTGCCTCATGAATACTAGCATAAAGACCTGTGCTAGTAGTAAAGGTAAAAGGTGTATTAGCACTCTTCACTGCAGAGACTGGTTGTTTGGTGTAATCTAACTCGTAGGTATCATAATTAGCTGGTGTAGACCACGATTGGTCGCCATCTGCAATTTGGAAAGTGGTTAACTCGTTCATCAGTTGCAATGAATCGACCCCATTTACTTGATATTCGTAGCGAAAGCCTACACCATCATTAAAAAGTCGAAAACGAAGGGTCAGTTGTGTAGCAATTGAATCTTGTAAAACAACGGCCATCTCATTATAATGATTGCGTATTGTTTTGTTCTCTCCCCAAGGCTGTGACCATGTCTCATCTGTTGTAGAATGTAATACATCTACTATACGAAAATACTGAGACAGATTAATGCTATCTCGTGTGGTAAAACCTAACACAGAGGGAAGTATTAAATGTTGCTTACCAGAGGTGATAGCATAAGTGGGTATACCCTTCTCTGTGAGAGAAAAAACCAATTGTGTTTCCTCGTTAGGTGAAAAAAGTGTTGTCGCTCCACGTTGTGAACAGCTAGTAGCTAACAACAAGAAAAAAAGTAAGAAAATGGATAGTTGTTTCATAATGGTGTAAGATTGTGTGTGTTTAGTTTATCTATGTGTTGTTTTGTTTAGTTAGATAGTATACGTATAACACGTACCCCAATAATAGAGGAGCGCTTGGCTACATAATCACAAAGCGTTATGGAGTCAACCACCACTTTCTCATGGAGCATACTTGCATTTAATAGATGTAGTTTACCATCGACCCACTTAGCAAGACCTACATGGGATAAATCGAGCCCTTTAATGGTACAAACTAAAGCAATAATGTCGCCATCTTTAATCTGTTTCTGCACTTCGGGCTTGCGCAAGGTAGACAATGAGAGATAGGGCATAGAATAGTCTACCCAATGTTGTTCTATCTTTTTAAGTGCTGCTAATTGCAGGCTATCTCCCTTTAGAAAAGGATAATTACTAGCATGCGTAGACATAAAGTTTAGTGTGAGTAGACGTCTATCGGGACTGAGTTCAGCAGAAAGATCTTTTACCAATCCTTTTTTCTGGTTGTTAGCAATCCAATCACTAAAATAGTGTAGACGAGAAACATATCCTTGGCGGACACCATCTCTATATCTTAATTGGGTTAAGGACTTACAGAAATCACTAAAATATACCTCTTCTCGTGCAGCTGTCATCACTAGGGCTAACACATTCTCCACAAAAGTGGTACAATCGAGTTGGCGGGTGTTGACAATTAAATTTTTGTCTCCATCTATCTCAAGCGTTTGCGCTACATAGGGTGTTCCAAGAAACTGCTCTCCAAAAAAAAGAGAACGGTTTACAGGGGGATCTTGAATGGCTTTATGTAAGAGTAGCTCTACTTTGACACTATCAATCGGTTGATAGATAAGATGTTGTGCTTGCAATACAAAGCTGACACACACCGAAAAGAAAAATAGGATGGTTCTCATATACAGGTTTATTAGTAGTTATACAAAGATAATACTTATTCATCTTCATAACAATTATTTATACCCCATAGTTTCATCTTTTTTAATGAAAAGATGGAATGCAACAACACCTGTAACAGTAATGCCACATTTCTTTCAACATATCGTAAGATGCTAGAAACTGGAATGTAATATAGATGTTGCAATTTTGCTGCATCAAAATTTAATAAAAAAAGAATGAAAACAAGACGATTAATGTGTGCTGGACTATTTCTCTTAATAACTCTTTTCTCTAACCTAGCAATGGCTGGAATCATTAAAGGTTCCATTGTGGATAAACGGACAAACGAACCTCTGATTGGTGCATCTGTTTTGGTTAGAGAAACTAGCACAGGTGTTGTAACGAATCTGGATGGCGAATTTGTTTTGCCTAACACGCCCAAAGGTATCTACACCATAGAAGCACGATATATCGGTTATCAAACCATCTTATTAAGAAGCATTAAGGTAGATGGAAACGTACCACTGGTACTGCACTTACAGATGGAGGACGAAAGCATTCAACTGGCTGGAGCTGTTATTGTAGCAAAGAAGAACAGGGCCTCTGCATTAATTCTACAAGCTGAACGAAAATTATCTACCACTGCTGTAGAAAATCTAGGAGCAAAGGAGATGAGGCTCAAAGGTATTTCGAATGTGGCAAATGGGGTAAAGAAAATGACAAGCATCTCCTTTGAACGGAGTGGACAACTTATTGTACGCGGATTAGGAGATAGATATAGTACAACAACACTCAATGGGCTACCTATTGCATCGCCCAATCCTGATAACAAACTAATACCACTCTATCTCTTCCCTACCTCAACGGTACAAAATGTTACGGTGAGCAAGGTGTATGAGGCAGGTGCCTTTGCCGATTACTCGGGTGCACATATTGATATCAGTACACGC
>JAQWAN010000158.1 GCA_028707655.1 Bacteroidaceae bacterium | reverse complement strand
AGAGATTGATGCACCGATGTTTGGAACACTCTTTCACAAGATAGCGGAGCTCATCTATATCGATCTTACCCAGGCATCCTCTCTAATCAATAGAGAAACGCTACAAACCCTTTATAAAGATCGCTCCCGTATTCGTCACTATGTGGACCGTGCTTTCAAGGCCTGTTATTTTCAAATCTCACCCAATGAAAAGCCCTTCTACAACGGACTACAGCTCATTAATTTTAACGCTTTAGTTAGCTACACCAAGCAGCTGCTACAACTCGACCTTCAATATGCACCTTTTAGTATTAAGGGCTTAGAGAAAAAAGTGATGGAAAAAATTACCTTCTCCACTAGTCAAGGCGAACGAACAACCCAAATAGGGGGGTATATTGACCGGCTCGACCAAAAGGGCGACACCCTACGAATAGTGGATTACAAAACAGGAGGAACACCACAATCGGCCACCGATATCGCATCGCTATTTAAGGTAGACGACCACAGACCAGGCTACTATTTTCAAACCTTTGTCTATGGCGCCCTATTAAAAAGAGAGCAAGAAAGAGAGCAACCCAACAAAGAGATGAAGATTCAACCAGCTCTACTCTACATACACAAAGCAGCCAATAAAAATTACTCACCACTTTTAAAACTAGGGGCGAGTAGAAAAAAGGAGGAGGTAACCAACTATAACAGCTTCGACAAAGAGTTTACCACACAGCTAGAGCTCTTATTAGGCGATCTATTCAATCCATCTATCCCCTTTGTTCAAACAACAGACGAGAAAAAATGTGCCTACTGTGATTTTAAGAACATCTGTAAACGCTAGCCCCCTCTTACTAATAAAAGGCTACTCACACCAACAACACTAAAATGGGAAAAATAGATTTATATACCGTACAACAAGAAAAAGAACTCCTATTACCAATGGCAGAAGAAAGCATACGTGCGGGCTTTCCATCACCTGCACAAGATTATATGGAGCTATCTATCGACTTAAATAGAGAACTCATAGCACATCCCAGTAGCACCTTTTTAGGGCGAGTTACAGGAGACAGCATGGTCGAAGCAGGTGTGGAGGCAGGCGACATATTAGTTATCGACAAGTCGTTAGATCCTCAGAATGGCGATATGGCCGTTTGTAGCATCGACGGAGAGTTCACCCTTAAATTTATCCACATACAGCAAGGCGTGGTCTGGCTGATGCCTGCGAACAAGAACTATGCCCCCATAGCCATAGAGCAAGAAAACGATTTTAGAGTCTGGGGAGTAGTGACCTATACCATAAAAAAAAGAAGAGGAAAATGATTGCATTGGTAGATTGTAATAATTTTTATGCTTCGTGTGAACGGGTATTTCAACCCCATTTGCAGCATAAGCCAGTTGTTATTCTATCCAATAATGATGGCGTAGTAGTAGCGCTAACCGAAGAGGCAAAACAACTAGGCATTCAACGTGGCACCCCAGCATTTCAATTAAAACAGTGGAAAGATAAAGATGAAGTAGCCATCTTCTCCTCTAACTATTCACTCTACGGAGATATGTCGTCGCGTGTAATGAACACCTTAAAAGAGATGGTGGAGCACATCGAGGTATACAGCATAGATGAAGCTTTTTTAGACCTATCGGGCCATGCACCAGCAACCCTAGAAACACTAACAAGGAAGATAGGGAAAACAGTGGTAAAGAACACAGGTATCCCCGTTTCAATTGGGCTAGCCCAAACTAGAACCTTAGCAAAGATTGCCTCGAAATTTGCCAAAAAGCATAAAGGATACCAAGGAGTCTGTTCTATCGACACAGAGCAGAAACAAAAGAAAGCTCTACAGCTTTTTCCCATAGAAGAGGTTTGGGGCATCGGACGTAGGTATAGTAAACAGTTAAAACAGCTAGGCGTTCATACGGCAGGAGACTTTGCACAAAAAAGCAAATCGTGGGTACAACGTATTATGGGTAGCAATGGTGTAAAGACTTGGCGAGAATTGAACGGAGAAGATTGTATCACACTCTCCTCACATGCCGAGAAAAAGTCTATCTGCACCTCTCGTTCATTAGCAAAAGCCACCGACGATTTTTCTATTTTGGCAGAACATATTAGTCGTTTCACCGCTCTTTGCGCAGAAAAGCTTCGTGCACAGCACTCAGTTGCACATATGCTTACCGTTTTTATGGGTACGAGTCGTTTCAGACTAGACCTACCACAATGTAGCGATGCACAAACCACAACGATCTCCATTGCCACGGCAGACACCATGGAGCTCACAAAATCGGCAAAAGAAGTATTACGTAAGACCTATCGAAAAGGATATAGCTATAAAAAGATTGGGGTAATTGTTTCTGGCATACATACCGATAATTCCATACAACAAAATCTCTTTGATACCATCGATAGAACACAGCGACGAAAAATTAGTCAGACCATCGATTTAATAAAAAAGAAGAATGGAAAAGAGTGTATCTATTTAGCTGCACAAGGCCGGCATTCTGCAAAATGGGGAGTAGACGTTAACTATTCATCTAAACGTTTTACAACAAATATGAACGAAATCATAGAAATAAAATAGATATTTTATAAATAAATATCTTTATTTTGCAAAAAATAAACTTTAAATTGTATATTTGTAGATAATGATCTTAAAATATACTACCATGAATGAACATTCGTTTCACAATCCACTCACATCTATTCTAGATACGATAGACGATGGACAATTTTTCCGTGTACCATTTGTAAGAATTTACCAGCTCGTTTCTCTTCTCTTCTTTTTATTGCCCATCTATTTGATCTACAGAATCATAGAATTAGGTTTGTTTCGACCTGGAATAGAAAATTTAGTGGTCGTACTACTTGCCATACTTGTATTTGTAGCAACCAGCATTATCTGCGGACTTATTTGGCTTAAACGCTCCTGCGATGTAAAACAGTTAGTAGAGAAAGATTCTAAAATTGTAACCATGCCACTTGTGGCCAATCTTATTAGCACCATAGGCGAATGTTATGGTGTCTTTGTGGGTATCATTGGGTTCTTTATTGCACTGTTATCCATCTTTTCGAACATAGTAGATCTGCTACCAATGGCTGGAGATTACGGACTAGTGGGTATGATTTTAGCACCTATCATGGGATTTTTCATCATTTTACTGTTCCGGTTTGTTGCAGAAATCATTCTTGCATATATGCGATTTACTACACCAAAAAAGTAGAAAGCAGCAATCTAAGACTACTCCTCTTCTACGCGTAAACGTTCAATCTTTGTTAATCTATCCAATAAATCGGGAAACAACGATTTACGAATAGAGAGTGACATCCTACAGTCCATCTCAAAGACACGCTCAAGCACCGTTGGCTCCATCTCTTTAACCACACGCATCACATCGTTCATCAAGCAATATTCAAAGCTTATCCGAACGGTGACATCCACCGTTTTTGTTAAGAAAACACTCTTTTCTAGAGCAACAGCGGCTGCCGTTTTATAAGCCACCACCAGGCCACCGGTTCCCAATTTAATTCCTCCAAAATAGCGCACCACTACGACCAAGATATCGGTTAACTCCTTCGAGCGTATCTGTCCTAATATGGGTTTTCCAGCCGTTCCAGATGGTTCACCATTATCGTTCGCACGAAAAATGTTCCGGTCCGCTCCCAACATATAGGCATAACACACATGGCGTGCGTCGTAATATTTTTTCTGATAAGCATCCACTATCTCTTTAACCGTATCTAACGATTCAACTGGAATAGCAAAAGCTAAAAACTTACTCCTCTTTTCGGTATAGATCGCTTCGGATAAACCCTCAATGGTGGTATAACTATCTTCTATCATATTACTTCTTCACTAGACCAGCTTATGGATAATTAAGCCAGAACGCAGTTTAGGTTCAAACCAAGTTGTTTTAGGAGGCATAATTTTGCCACTATCTGCAATAGCCATTAACTGCTGCATAGAAACGGGATACAGCGCAAGTGCCATCTTCATCTCTCCACTATCCACTCTATCTTTTAGCTCGTTCAAACCGCGGATACCACCAACAAAAGCGATGCGTTTATCGGTTCTAAGGTCAGTAATACCAAGAAGTTGGTCCAAGATATAACGAGAAGAGATGGTAACATCCAGCCCCCCTATTGGGTCGGCATCATTGTATGTATCTGGTTTAGCCGTTAAGCTATACCAAGAACCAGCAAGGTAGAGGGAGAAATGATGAAGAGCCGTAGGCCGATAAGCCGTTTCTCCCCTTTTCTCCACATGGAAAGAAGTCTCTAATTGCGTTAAAAAGTCCACTTCCGATAAACCATTCAAATCTGTCACCAGTCTATTATAATCGAGAATGGTTAGCTGTTTATCTGGAAAACAAACGGCCATAAAGAAATTATACTCCTCGTCGCCACGATGCTGTGCATTTAGTTGCGCTTTTTCGGCTCCCACTAAGGCAGCAGCTGCCGAACGATGATGTCCATCGGCAATATACAACGCTGGCATCTCCGCAAAAGCAGCGGTTATCTGCTGTATATCCTCTGTTTGGTCAATCACCCAAAACTGGTGACCAAAGCCATCGTCTGGTGCAACAAAATCGTATATCGGCTTTTGTTGCGTATAGCGTTTAACAATAGTATCTAGTAGAACATTCTCCGGATACGCAAAAAAGACAGGCTCCATATTAGCGTTTGTAGCGCGCACATGCTTCATACGGTCCTCCTCTTTATCTTTACGTGTAAGCTCATGCTTTTTGATTACACCACTCAAGTAATCCTCTACAGCCCCACATAGAACAATACCATATTGTGTCTTGCCCTTCATGGTCTGTGCATAAATATAGTAACACGCTTTTTCCTCTTGCTGTAACCATCCTTTATCTTGAAAAAGCTGAAAATTACTAGCCGCTTTTTCATAGATACAGGGATCATGTTCATCTGTACCAACAGGAAAATCAATCTCGGGTTTAATGATATGATACAAAGACATCTCATTGCCTTCTGCCTCTTTTCGAGCTTCAACAGAGTTGAGCACATCATAAGGGCGAGAAGCAACCTTCTCAACGAGTTGTTGAGGAGGTCGGATTCCTTTAAAAGGTCTAACTATTGCCATATGGACAGATTTAAGTTATTTATTTACACGAAAATACTCACAGCCATTCTTTATAAAGTTAATAATTTGTTGAGCTGCAGCAATACCTGCATTAATATTTGCCTCAGCAGTTTGTGCACCCATCTTTTTAGGGGTAGAGAAATAGCGCATCGAGAAATCTTTCATAAAGGTTTCGTGTGCAGCAGGCATGATATCGGTAACATATCTAAAGTCCGTTC
>JAQWAN010000157.1 GCA_028707655.1 Bacteroidaceae bacterium | reverse complement strand
TATATCTTATCTCGCTCAAAATACAGCACCTCTTTACTTCATATATAGCTATATTTAGAGTAAAATGGTGCTGTATTTGCAGCCAAAACTATCTATCTTTTGATCGAAAACATAGGTAGTTTTTCCGATAAAAGATAGGTGTATTTTTTCATTGACTGTCTCATTGATGAATAAACGCTCCATATTTAAAAAAAAGATATAGCCTATACTCCGTTTTTTTTATTACTTTTGAAAAAAAATGAAAACTATGAACAAAACAAACATCTTGTACCTTACCCTCAGTTTAGTACTGCTAATGGGTTGCGCAAACGCAAAGAGTGAAAAACAAAACAAGACACAAGAGGAGTGTTCAACACCAAAGCGTAAGCAACTGGAGAAAAAGGAGAGGCAACAAACCGTATATTATCTTAATGATCTAGAAAAAGTACGCTCTTTGGAAAAAATAAAAGAGCTGTTTCCTACAGACTCAATAGCAGAAACCGTGGAATTTATAGAAGAGGGAACCATAGAGCTGTGGGTTACACATATCTATTTAAGCAATAAACAGACCCTGAATTACTACTGGCAACCAGGCAAAAAGTATCAATCGCTACATAAGATATGCGTATATACCTCCGCCTACTTTGGAGAAGAAAGTACAATACATAAAAACAGTAAATACGATATTAAACTATCGGTTGATTCCCCTCAAAAGGAAAAAAACGATATCTATCTAGGTATGTCTATGGAGGAGCTAGAAAAAACCATTGGAACATTTGAGTTTTGTGGCTTTGAATGGGATGGTTCTGGAATGGTGATAAGAGAGGGCAAAAAAGAATTAGAACATATCACTATCTCCCTAGGTTTGCCACAGACATCCACAAAAGAACAGGAGATATGGAGTAACAAACCAGCCTATAAAAGACTTATTGGCGATGGCCAATTTAAGAGTTCCAATAAGGATGCACTAAAATTGAACCTTCAAGTAATCTATATGGCCATTCTAAAATAAGGGTACAAGCAAAGGAATAACAAGCGATGTAAAGCAATCCTGAATGGATCAAACAAAACGACCTTACACTCTAGATAGAACAATACTATCGGAGATAAGGTCGCTTTTTTTTGTAAACTATCCAAGCAGCCCAGCGTGCAGCTAACAAAAAGGGAATCCCATATTTTATAGAAGGAAAGAGAATGAACCGAAAAAAAGTAAAAAACAACAGCATTCTATTTATTTCCCCACTCATTTTTTGTAAATTTGCAATATACAACCTATAAAACTTATCATTATGTTCAAATCAACATTGTATAAAGAGCGCAGAGAGAACTTGAAAAAATTTTTCAAGCATGGTGTTTTGCTTTTCTTGGGCAATCAAGACAGTCCGGCTAACTACCCTTCTAATTGTTATAAGTTTCGACAAGACAGTTCTTTTCTTTATTTTTTTGGTATTAATGAGCCCTGTTTTGCGGGATTGATTGATATCGACAACGACAAAGAAATTATATTTGGTAACGATGTTGATATGGATGATATTATTTGGATGGGTAACCAACCTACTGTAGTAGATAGAGCTGCTCTAGCGGGTATTACAGAAACTTACCCTTTAGAAGAACTAAGTAGTTATCTACACCGCGTACAACAACAATCGAAAGTACACTACCTCCCCCCCTATCGCACAGCAAATTGTTTGATGATTAGCGAGATACTCCACATTAACGCAAAAGAAGTGATTGCTAAACGATCGCTAGAATTAATAAATGCAGTGGTTGCACTTCGCTCTACTAAAGGAAAAGAGGAGATTGAAGAGCTAGAAAAAGCATCTTATATTGGTTACAAGATGCATACAGCTGCTATGCAGTTTTGTAAACTAGGTGTAAAAGAACAAGAAATAGCTGGTATCTTAGATGGTATTGCAGCCTCTTATGGTAAGATGAACTCATTTGAAACCATCTTATCACAAAATGGAGAAACACTGCACAACCATTACCACAATCAGATTATCACAGATGGTAGACTGCTCCTAACAGATGCTGGAGCAGAAAACAATATGAATTATTGTTCAGACCATACACGAACCATCCCAACAGGCGGAAAATTTACACAACGTCAAAAAGAAGTATACTCCATTGTATTAAACTGCCACGATAAAGCGGTAGAACTGGCTAAACCAAACGTTACCTATTTGAGCGTTCATCTAGATATATGCAAACAACTAGTAGAAGGATTAAAGGGACTTGGTTTAATGAAAGGAGATACAGAGGAAGCTGTGGCTGCTGGAGCTCACGCACTCTTTATGCCACACGGATTGGGCCATATGATGGGACTCGATGTGCACGACATGGAAGATTTTGGACAAATACATGTGGGATATGACCAAGAAACACGACCAAGCAACTTATTTGGCACATCCTCTTTACGAATGGGACGTCGTCTAGAAGAGGGATTTGTGGTAACAGACGAACCAGGTTGTTACTTTATTCCAGCTTTGATTGATAAATGGCGGGCAGAAAAAATGCATACCAATTTCTTATGCTATGACACCATTGAGACCTACAAAGATTTTGGAGGAATCCGATTAGAAGACGATTTACTAATCACTAGCAATGGCGCTCGATTTATTGGAGAAAAACATATCCCTATCACTATAGAGGAGGTGGAGAATTATATGCAAGACTATAAATAACAAACTATAATTAAGTAGATATATTAAAAAAAAAAGAATGAAGAAAACAATGTTAGCGGCGCTAATGATAGCTGGTTCACTACTAGCTACCGCCCAAGAAGTAACCAAAGAAGTGAAAAATGATTCCACCTTTGAATTTACAACGGTAAAAGCAAATCCAATCACTTCTATTAAAAACCAAAACCGTTCGGGTACCTGTTGGAGTTTCTCCTCTATGGGCTTTTTTGAATCGGAAGTGCTACGCATGAAAAAAGATACTGTCGATCTATCGGAGATGTTCTTAGTACATCACACCATGGTAGATAGAGCCGTAAACTATACACGTCTTCATGGCAATAGCTCTTTTGCTCCTGGTGGTAGTTTCTACGATGCAATCTATTGCTTACGCAACTACGGACTTGTTCCACAAGAAGCAATGCAGGGAATAATGTATGGCGATTCATTGCCTAATCATGGCGAATTAGACAAAGTTGCAAAAGGATTTGTAGATGCTATTGCAAAAAGTGAAGCTAAAAAATTGTCACCTGTATGGAAAAAAGCAGTTAGTGCCATCTATGACACTTACCTAGGAGAATGTCCTAAAACATTTATCTATAAAGGAAAAGAGTATACACCTAAGAGCTTTTCAGAAGAATTAGGTTTAAATGCAGACGACTATATCTCCTTAACTTCTTATACCGATCACCCTTTCTACACACAATATCCTATCGTTATCGAGGATAACTGGAGAAATGGCATGTCATGGAATCTTCCACTTGACGAGTTTATGGAAGTAATGAGAAATGCTATCCAAGAGGGCTACACTTTTGCTTGGGGATCGGATGTAAGCGAAACAGGATTTACTAGAAAAGGTATTGCAGTGATGCCAGATGCAAAAAAAGGTGCTGAATTAACAGGATCGGATATGGCACGCTGGACAGGTTTAACGTCAATAGGCAAGAGAAACAAACTAACCTCGCGTCCATTACCAGAGTTAAAAATCACTCAAGAGATGCGCCAAACAGCATTTGATAACTGGGAAACAACCGACGATCATGGTATGCTTATTTATGGTATTGCTAAAGATCAAAATGGAAAACCCTATTTCATGGTTAAAAACTCATGGGGTACTAAAGGTACTTACAAAGGTATTTGGTATGCATCAGAAGCTTTTGTGGCTTACAAAACAATGAATATTCTAGTTAACAAGAATGCTATCCCTAAAAAGATTGCTAAAAAACTAGGTATCAAATAGATACTATTCACTATAACTAAAAAAAGGTTGCATTCTTTCGATAATGCAACCTTTTTTGTCTTCCATTAAACCATACCCACTAATATATTGTGTACTTTTGCTCCGATAAAATAAAGGATATGCAAAAACAGTTTAAAGTTATCGCTTTTGATGCCGATGACACATTATGGAGTAATGAACCCCATTTTAGAATAGCAGAACAGGAATTCTGTACACTACTAAAAGATTATGATACACAAGAGAATATCTACCAACTTCTATTAAAAACAGAGATAAAAAATGTACCAAAATATGGATACGGGGCAAAGGGATTTACCCTCTCGCTCATGGAGACAGCACTAACACTAACCAAGAAAAAATTACAGGGAGAGATAACAGAAAAGATACTAGCAATTGGTACACAGCTGCTCTCCACCCCTATTGTTCTGCTACAGGGAGTAGAAGAGACCTTGACTAAACTACAACCACATTACAAACTTGTGATGGCTACTAAAGGCGACCTGTCGGAGCAGACAAGTAAGATTAAACGCTCTCCCTTAGAGCACTATTTCCATCATATTGAAATTATGAATGAGAAAGACACCCATCATTATAGGGAACTAATGCATACCCTACGGGTAAAACCAGAAGAGTTCCTCATGATAGGTAATTCACCTAAATCGGACATCCAACCGGTTATCGAATTAGGAGCTAATGCTATACATATTCCCTACAAAACCACTTGGATTCACGAAGAGGTAACCGAAGAGATAACTAGTAATAGACTCTATCATTTCCACTCTATCAGCGAAATACCCACCTTCCTAGGCGTATAAAAACAATTTTAGACAATATACAAAGAGAGCGAATATGCAATGCATATTCGCTCTCTTTTATAGATATAATCAGCTATGAACTAAGCTTTTTCTTCCTCTTTTTCCTCTTCATTCCATTGTTGACGAGCAAGACGACGATAGGTATTATAGCGCCATTTCGAATTCTCTTCTGCAGCTTTAAAGAGCTCTTCAGCCTCATTAGGGAACTGTTTCAAAACAGATGCGAAACGAACTTCACCCTTCAAGAAGTCACTAAATTTACTCCAATCTGGTTCTTTAGAATCTAACAAGAATGGGTTCTTACCTTCTGCTTCTAACATTGGGTTAAAACGCCATAGATGCCAGTATCCGCTTGCAACAGCTGCTGCTTCTTCTGCTTGTGCTTTACCCATACCTTTTTTCAAGCCATGGTTAATACATGGAGAATAAGCAATAACGATAGATGGTCCATCATAAGCCTCTGCTTCACGCAAAGCTTTCAATGTTTGTGCTTGGTTAGCACCCATAGCAATCTGTGCAACATATACATAGCCATAAGTAGAGATCATCAAACCTAGATCTTTCTTACGAATACGTTTACCTGCCGC
>JAQWAN010000156.1 GCA_028707655.1 Bacteroidaceae bacterium | reverse complement strand
TCGACGCCCATGGCCACCATGGCCAACCAACTAACAGCTACTATAAGCACATAGATAAAGGTAAAAGCCAACATGGTTGATTTCTGCTGATGGGTGAGTACTTGCTTGTTAATACGTACAGGTAAAACAGCATTAGGATGAACAATCTGTCTAAACTCATTATGCGCTATCTTGCCCAGCGTAATTAAACGAATGGTTTTCATCGCACCTGTAGTGGAACCTGCACAAGCACCCATGAACATAATGAAGCTCATCAAGGTCCATAGAAAGGGAATCCAAAGCATATAATCGTCGGTCACAAATCCCGTGGTAGAGAAGATAGAGATAACCTGAAAAGCTGCTTTACGAAAAGCTACTTCAGCATCTCCCGCATAGTTGGTCATATAGAGCCCAATGGTTGTTATGGCCACTAAGATAAGTGCCATAAAGAAATAGCCGCGCAACTCTATATCGCCAAAAAAACGTTTAAACTGCGCTTTAAAAAAGAGCATAAAAAGCATATTGAAATTTATGCCAGAGAGAAACATAAAGACAATAATAACATACTCAATATAGGGCGAGTTAAAAGCTGCAATACTCGATTGACGAGTAGAATAACCACCCGTAGAGGTGGTAGTTAGGGAGTGACAAATACTATCGAACATCCCCATTCCACCAAAAAGCAAAAATACTACTTCTGCTGCGGTTAAGCCTAAATAGATAGACCAAATCCACTTAGCAGTAACGCCCACGCGCGGATGCACTTTATTAATAGTTGGTCCTGTTGATTCAGCAGCAAAGAGCCGGATACCCTCTACACCAAAAATAGGCAATACAGCCAAGGTAAAAAAGACGATACCTAAACCACCAATCCACTGTGTCATACTTCGCCAGAAAAGAATACCATGGGGCATCTCTTCAATGTTGTCTAATATGCTAGCACCAGTGGCTGTAAAGCCAGACATGGTCTCAAAAAAAGCATCGGTAATAGAAGGAATATAGCCACTAATATAATAGGGCAACATACCAAAGAGGGAGAAAGTGAGCCAAGAAAAGGTAACCACCACATAACCATCTCTCCTATTTAGTACACGTTTTGTACCTCGTGTAAAGATAAGGATAAGCAGTCCAACGGTTAATGTAATACCTGCAGAAAGTAAAAAATCGTTGAGCACATTACCTAGTTTTAGCTCAACATCTGCTGTATAGTAAAAAGAGACCCCTGCACACATCAACAATAAAACCGATTCGATACAAAGGAGAAATCCTAAAATACGAAGTATTAATTTTTTATGTAACATATAAATATGATTCTACTAATTGAAAAATTTCTCCGCTTTCTTAATCATGTTTCCTGAACAAAAAACAACCACATGATCTTCTGCAACTATTTGCGTATCCCCCATTACAACAAGTCCCTTATTTTTTCGGATAAGTCCACCTATGGTAACACCTTTGGGTAGGCCCAAATCTTTCACTTTATGCTTGGTAATACGAGCGCCCTCTTTTACGGCAAACTCAGCCACGTCAGAATTAGCAAAGGTAAGACATTTTACATTGGCAACATCAGCATCTAGCATCATCTGGTAGATATGACTCGCTGCAATCAGCTTTTTGTTGATAACAGAGCCTATATCTAGACTCTCTGCCATACCAATGTAGTCTATATTTTCTACCTCAGCCACTGTTTTGCGCACACCCATACGTTTTGCAGCTAAACAGGCTAATATATTGGTCTCCGAATTTCCGGTTAACGCAACAAAAGCATCGGTATGTGTCAATCCCTCCTGTTTTAATAAATTTAAATCGCGACCATCTCCATTGATTACCATCACATCATCGTCTAACAATTCAACTAGACGTTGACAGCGGTCATCATCCGATTCAATCACTTTTGTATCCATATAATCGGGTAATAATTGTGCGGTACGAACCATTATACGTCCACCACCCATCATCATTACCGTTCTAACATCTGGGTATTCATCTTTTCCAACAATCTTACGGATATAGGGAATATATTTTTTAGTAGTAGTGAAATAAACAATATCGCCCTCCTTAATAACATCCGACCCTCTAGGAATAATGGTTTCTTCGTTTCTTTTTATCACTACAATGTGGAAAGGGGTATCCTCGGTGCTTAGTTCAGACAAAGGGATATCGAGTATCTCGGCATTGCTGCGCATCTTGGTACCAATAAGTACCAAAGAACCACCACAAAACTCCCACCACTGGCGAATCCAACTCATTTTCAGAGAAGAAACCACCTCTTGGGCCGCTAACATTTCTGGATAAATAAGGGAGTGCACACCAAGACTATTAAAGAATTCTTTATTTTTAGGTAGTAAGTATTCATAATTATCAATACGAGCTACTGTTTTCTTAGCTCCTAGATTAGAAGCCAGCATACAAGCTGTAATATTACGACTCTCATCTGTAGTAACCGCAATAAATAAATCAGCAGAGGAGACACCGCTTTTTTTCAATCCTTCAATAGAGGTGGGAAGAGAAACAACCGTCATCAAGTCGCATTCGCTATCTATTTTCATTAAGCGCTCTTCGCTCTCATCAATAAGGACTATATCTTGACGTTCATTGGATAACAAACGTGCTAAGTGTGTTCCAACGGCACCAGCACCTGCTATAATAATTTTCATGACAAATTAGTTTGTTTTGATTGGTACATTTTCACAATAGATTCTTGGATCGATTTTTTATCTAACCCACATATTTCATACAATTCGTTAGGCAAACCATGCTCTACAAACTTATCGGGCAAGCCTAAACGATGTACAGCAGGAGCATAGCCATGGTCAGACATAAACTCGACCACTGCACTTCCCATTCCGCCTAAAAGCGTACCATCTTCTACCGTTATAATTTTAGTGAAGCGTTTCCCCACTGTATGCAACATTTTCTCATCTATTGGTTTCACAAAACGTAAATCGTAATGTGCAACACTTATTCCTTGCTGTTCTGCAGCATCTATAGCCTTACTTGCTACTGTTCCAATAGGGCCAATAGTTATCACGGCTATATCTGTTCCCTTTCGTAACAACCGAGAAGTACCCACTTCAATCTCCTCAAAAGGACAATCCCAATCCACAATCTCACCACGTCCACGTGGATAGCGAATCACAAAGGGTCCTTTGTTAGGTAGTTGAGCGGTATACATCAAACGTCTCAACTCATGTTCATCATAGGGAGAGGAGATGGTTAAATTAGGAATGGGGCGCATATAGGCTAAATCGAAAGCACCGTGATGTGTAGGACCATCTTGTCCTACTAACCCTGCTCTATCTAAACAGAACACCACATTTAGATTTTGAAGCGCTACGTCGTGAATAACACTATCGTATGCCCGCTGCATAAACGTGGAATAGATATTACAAAAAGGTAATAGGCCATCTTTTGCCATACCACCAGAAAAGGTGACAGCATGCCCTTCGGCTATTCCAACATCAAAGACACGTTTAGGCATCGCTTTCATCATTATATTCATAGAACATCCTGTTGGCATAGCTGGAGTGACACCTACAATTTTTTTATTCAATCCCGCTAATTCGAATAATGTTTTACCAAACACATCTTGAAAACGCAGAGGCATCCCCTTGGTGTCTTGCACAAAACGTTCTCCTGTTTCTGGGTCAAACAAACCTGGTGCATGCCAAATAGTGGCTGCTGCCTCCGCTGGTTTAAATCCTTTTCCTTTAGTGGTATGCAGATGCAACAATTTAGGACCTTTCATCTCTTTTATCTCCTGCAACACACGTACCATATGCTCCACATCGTTGCCATCGAAAGGACCAAAATAACGGATATTCATCCCTTCGAACACGTTTTGTTGCTGAGACAATACAGATTTTAGACTATTACTAAAACGGATCAAGCTTTTTTTACGTTTTTCGTTTAGCACGCCCACTCCAGAGAGTACGTTCGACATTTTATAACGTATCTTATTATAGCTATTAGAGATATTTAATTTTAATAAATACTGTTTCATGCCGCCAACACTTCTGTCAATAGACATATTGTTGTCATTAAGAATAATCAGCATATCATTGGGTGTAGTAGATACATTGTTTAATCCCTCATAGGCTAATCCACCACTCATGGCACCATCGCCTATAACCGCAATAACTTTTCGGTTAGCATGGCCCGTTTGGGTTGCTGCCACAGACATGCCTAAGGCAGCAGAGATGGAATTAGAAGCATGACCACAAGAAAAGGTGTCGTATTCGCTCTCTTTGGGAGAGGGGAAGGGACAGATACCATGTAATTTCCGGTTGGTTACAAAACGATCTCTTCTACCGGTTAATATTTTATGCCCGTAAGCTTGGTGTCCAACATCCCATACAATACGATCGTTTGGTGTATCAAACACATAATGCATAGCAACGGTTAACTCAATAACACCCAAGCTAGCAGCAAAATGTCCAGGGTTACAAGAAACTTTAGTGATAATATCTTGGCGTAGTTCATGACACAACAATTTAAGCTCCTTTAATTTTAACTTTCGTAAATCTTCAGGCGTCTCAATCGTATTTAGTAATTTATATGTATTATTTATACCCATTATATAAGCGAAATTTTGGCAAATCTACTATATTTTATCCTAAGATGATTACTTTTGTACATTAAAGTTTAAGAAACAGTACAACTTCATCGTTCATTATACGAATATACAGTTAATTCAATTAGAAATGAAACTAATTACCGAAGTATCTTTACACAGGGGTGAATTATCCATTGCTCATGATAAACCGATTCTACTGATGGGGTCTTGCTTTACAGAAGAGATAGGTGGCTATCTTCTGAAAAATAAATTTACAACCCTTATCAATCCCTTTGGCATCTTATACAACCCACTCTCTATTGCTAAGGCGTTAACCCTACTTCTTTCTGACAAACTTTATACACAAGCTGACCTGCATTATGACGGCGAACTTTATTATAGTTTTATGCATCATAGTAGCTTTTCCAACAAAGATGCCACTCTATGTTTGGAGAAAATAAACCAACAACTCATCGCTACCCGTAAACAACTCGCTACTACACAAACACTAATTATCACCTACGGAACAGCTTACACCTATTTTCTAAAGGAAACAGCAGAAGTTGTTGCTAACTGTCATAAACTACCTGCCGCCCTATTTACCCGCAGACTGCTGGATGTGGAGGAGATGAAAGCGGCAACAGAAACCGTTTTGGCACAATTACTGAAGCGCTATCCACAGCTACATCTCCTTTTTACCGTTAGCCCGATACGCCATGCCAAAGATGGTTTTCCAGCTAACCAAATTAGCAAATCGACGCTTTTGCTAGG
>JAQWAN010000155.1 GCA_028707655.1 Bacteroidaceae bacterium | reverse complement strand
TCAATACGCCATTTTCTCATTCTATCTTTTACTTCAAAAAATTAGTTGTTTTAACGCACAACAATACACATTAATCTATTCTTTACAAGCAAGAAAGATATCTTTTCATCTACTTATTTTAAAGTTTTATCTTCTGCTAACAAATCTAGCAGCTCCTCCACAGAATTATCTAATTCGGCTAAACTCTCTAGATGGTCAGACGAATAGGAATAAACAGCTAATTGATAGAAGGGAAGGCGCTCTTTTAAACGAGAATCGATAAAAAGCTTTAACTCCTTATCCGTTAAATTAGCAAGCAAAGGACGCGTCTCTCGCCCAACTTTTAAACGCGCAAACAACACCTCCAACGTTGCTTGTAAGAAAACGGTTTTTCCCCGCTTATTCATCCACAACATATTATCAAAGAAACAGGGCGTTCCTCCACCAGTTGAAATCACTACGTCCTCCATCTCAGCAACCTCGTGTAACATTTGCTTTTCTAATAGGCGAAACTTCTCCTCCTGCAACGCCGTATACAACTGACGAATAGATTGCTGCATACGTGTTTCTATATATGCATCTAAATCTAAAAAAGAAAAACCAGCTTTTTTGGCAAGTGCCTTTCCAAGCGTTGTTTTTCCAACACCCATAAAGCCAACTAAAAATATTCGTGACATGCTCTATTTATCTATTAATTTATTTTGACAAAAGTAGCCGTTTTTTTCTAACTGTCAGTTCTTTTTTGTTATTTTGCAAGAGAAGTCTTCATTCTAAAAGAAATACAGTATGATTTTACTCAACATCAGCTTTCAACTACCAATTACACATCCTACATGGATCTTCTTTATTATGTTATCCATCATTCTTTTTGCACCGCTATTACTGCAAAAACTACGAATACCGCACATCATCGGAATGATTTTAGCGGGTATACTCATTGGTAAATATGGTTTTAATATTCTAGAGAGAGATAGTAGTTTCGAACTCTTTGGGAAAGTTGGTATTCTCTATATCATGTTCTTAGCGGGACTAGAGATGGATATTCGAGGATTCATGCAGAACAAAAAGCAGGGGCTCATTTTTGGTTTATTAACCTTTACCATTCCATTTGTTGTGGGCTACTATAGTAGCGTCTATCTATTAGGCTATGGCCTACTTGCCTCGGTGCTCTTAGCTTGTATCATTGCGGACCATACACCTGTGACCTATCCTATTGTAAGTAATATGGGACTGGGCAAACACTCCAGCGTTTCCATCTCTATTGGAGGAACCATGGTGGCTGTTGTGCTCTCCCTTTTTATATTAGCCACTATATCAGGACATTACAACGAAGAAAGAGGAGCCTCTTTCTGGCTACTGTTTCTCCTTAAGTGCATTGCCTACTGTGTAGGTACTATCTATATTTATCCACGCATCACCCGCTATTTCTTTAAAAAATATAGCGATAGCATCATGCAGTATATCTTTATCTTATCCTTGCTCTTTTTAAGTGCAGCATTAGCAGAGCTGATTGGGTTAGAAGATATTTTAGGGGCCTTTATAGCAGGTGTTGTACTCAACCGACTAATTCCACATGTGTCTCCTCTAATGAACCGTATAGAATTTGTTGGAAACGCCCTGTTTATTCCCTATTTTCTAGTTGGTGTAGGTATGCTTATCAATATCAAAACTCTTTTTGAGGGTGGAGATACCCTGTTTGTTGTTTTTGTTATCTTAGCCGTTGCCACAAGTACTAAATGGATTGCTGCTTTTCTAACACAGAAAATTTTCCATATGAACTCCAGCGAGCGTCAAATTATGTTTGGCTTAAGCAATGCCCATGCAGCAGGTGCGTTAGCCATGGTTATGATTGGTACAAAAACCTTGATAGCAGAAAACACCTATATGATGAACAATGATGAGCTCAATGGTATTGTTATCATGATATTGGGATCTTGCTTGATTAGTTCTATTGCCACAGAAATGGCTGCTAAGAAACTAACCTTAGCAGAAAAAGAGGTTTCTAATAAAAAAGTCGATAAAGAAAAAGAAAAAATATTACTCTCTCTCTCCAATCCAGAAACCGTGGAAGAGCTAGTAACAACAGCGGTGATGATGCGAAGCACAAAGCAAAATCATCCACTTATTGGCGTACATGTAATGTTTGACAGTACCGACGAAAAGGTTCAATTTGCCGAAGACAAAGAGATTCTGGAGCTAGCCATGAAGCATGCAGCAGCGGCCGATGTAAAACTATATGCCCAGAATAGGGTAAGCACAAACATTGCCGTTAGCATTGTACATACCTTAAAAGAAAACGATTGTTCAGAAATTATTATAGGACTACATAAAAAATCATCCTTCACCGATTCCAACTTAGGAGCCATTACCCTAGATCTGCTTAAGAACACGCATAAACAGGTGATTCTTCTAAAAGCACAAATACCAATGAACACTCTACGACGTATCGTGGTGCTTGTTCCCCCTCGTGCAGAATATGAGTCGGGCTTTCATAAATGGATTGACCGTATTGCACGTATAGATGAACAACTAGGCTGTCGCATCCTTTTCCATGCAGACCCTAACACCATCCCCTATATTCAACAATACACACAGCATTATTACACGAAAATGCGCACCACTTTCCTTCCATTTGAAAAAGAGGCTAATATTATCGATTTAGCTAAAACCATCAACGATGACCATCTATTCGTGGTTATTCAAGGTAGACCGGGTTCTATCTCCTATGAATGGTCGATAGATAAAACAGCAACAGCCCTACGTAAACACTTTACACATTGTGGCATCATGCTTATTTTCCCCGACCAATATGGCGACCCAGCAAATTTAGTATCCTTTACCGACCCTCGTTTAGAGGCCGACAATGCGCCACGTATTCATTTGAGAAAATGGTGGAGAAAAAACAGAAAAGCAAGTAATGAATAATTGGAATGAAAGAACATCTCTGTTAGTAGGAGATGCATCTTTACAAGCACTACAACAGGCACATGTACTCATTGTTGGAGTAGGAGGCGTTGGAGGTTATGCCGCAGAAATGTTATGCCGAGCAGGCATAGGTCAATTAACCCTGATTGATACGGACATGGTAACCGATAGTAATATTAACCGTCAGATATATGCCCTACACTCCACCATTGGAGAGCGTAAAGTGGATCTAGCCATACAGCGTTGCCTAGATATTAATCCAGCTATTAAGATAGAGGGCATTGCCACCTTTATTACAGAGGAGACACTGCCCGATTTCTTGGCGCAACACGCATTCGATTTTATTGTAGATGCCATCGATACCCTTAGTCCCAAATGTGCTCTTATCTACGAAGCATTAACCAGAAAGATACCCATCATCTCTAGTATGGGCTCTGGTGCCAAAAAAGATATTACCCAAGTACGGTTTGGCGATTTATGGGAGACCTATCATTGTGGACTGAGTAGAGCTGTGCGCAAACGATTTAAGCGAATGAAGTTTCGACGTAAACTCCCTGTGGTTTTTAGTACAGAGAAAGCAGATATAGATAGTATTCTTCTTGTCAGCGAAAAGAACAAGAAATCAACAGCAGGAACCATTAGCTATATGCCAGCAATCTTTGGTTGTTATTTAGCAGAATATGTTATCCGGAAATTAAGCCAACATGATTAAACTAGAAGGAATCACCAAACATTTTGGAGCATTAGAAGTACTGAAGGGTATCAACCTAACGATAGAGAAGGGAGAGATTGTGAGTATTGAGGGAAAGAGTGGTGCAGGAAAAACCACACTCCTACAAATCATGGGTACCTTAGATAAAGCAGACAGCGGCCGGTTGATTATGAATGGCACAGAGATACAAGAATTCAGCAATAAACAACTGGCGCAATTTAGGAATCAACACATTGGCTTTGTGTTTCAGTTCCATCAATTGCTACCTGAGTTTACCGCTCTAGAGAATATTTTAATACCCGCTTATATTGCTGGGAAATCGGGCAAAGAGATAGAGCAAAGAGCAAAAGATATTATGCGTTTTATGGATATCACCGCACGTGCCAATCATAAGCCCAACGAGCTATCTGGCGGAGAGAAACAACGGGTTGCCGTTGCTAGAGCACTTATCAACCAACCAAAAGTGATTCTTGCGGATGAACCATCGGGCAGTCTCGACTCCACCAACAAACAAGAGCTCCACCAGCTCTTTTTTGACTTGCGCAACCAATTTGAACAGACCTTTGTTATTGTGACACACGACAAGGAGCTAGCGGCATTAACCGATCGGAGTCTACATATCAAAGATGGTATTATCTAAATCCTACTCAAAAGAGAGATATGGAGAGAGCCGCTCTAGATCTTTTGCTGTGAACTCTTCATAGAGAGAGAGTTGATGGCTATTTTTTAATACACCCTTTTTCCGTCGATAGGTAACAATCACTTTTGCTTGATAGAAATTAAGATAAGGATGAGAACGAAGTCGCTCTAAACTAAAGTGATTCACCTTAAGAACAGGCAAAGGGGGCTGCTCTATATGAAACCATTTCAGAAGGGAATCGGGCATATAGTTTATCTCTCGTAGTTGTTGAACAGTAAAAAAACCACCTAAACGGCGGCGATAGGCAACTATCATCTTGGCTAATCCGCTACCGATACCTGGCACCTTTTTCAATTCGGCGGTATCTACTCTATTCAAAGCAAGCTGCCGCAGCGTGGGATATTTATAATAAAGCAGGGTATCCCTTTTATACTTTTTCCATCTACTCGTGTCCCTATGTATCTGAAAAGAGGAGTCAATTTGTATATACGCCGCTATTCGCTGCATATCCTGCTTTTTCATTCCATATATCTTACCCAATGCCTTTGGGGTTCTAAACACACCACCTTTACGTCTATATTGCAAAATAGAATACACCACATAGGGAGAAAGTCCCTCTTCGAGCAGTTGGATAGAGTCGGCTCGGTTGGGGTCGAACCGTGACAACCGAACAGGATGTTTGGCACGTGTTGGGTAACGATGTTTAAATCGCTTTTCTTGCTGTAAACGAACAGAGGTACGAAACGAATCGTAACAAGCCACTAATGTTGGTGAGGCAAGTGGTGGCTGACTAGCTGGTTGCAACAAAGAATAAGAGGTAAAGCCTACAACAATCAGTGTTATGCAACTCAGCAAGATAAGACCACGTTGCTCTTTTTTAGAATAATAAAAGAAATCTTTCCACATGATTAGCCAAACAAATGTAATTCATTTAGAAAGATACAAAGAATGGCAATAGGTGCAATAAATTTTAAGATAAAAATATACAAACGGAAAAATCGAACTTTTAAGGTTCCATTATTGGATATCTCCCTCCACATAATAGCTTTATCCAAATACCAACCGGTAAACAGAGCA
>JAQWAN010000154.1 GCA_028707655.1 Bacteroidaceae bacterium | reverse complement strand
TAGCTTCTGTAACTGTTGCTGTAGAGCAAGATAAAGCCGAAAATTATATCCGTTCCGATTTTTTGGTAGCAGAAAAAATGGATGTTTTTCCCTCTGATACAGCTGTACCACTTCTTTTTCAGCATAAGATGTCCAGGATAGAAATTCAACTATTGCCGGGAACAGCATATGCTTCTGCAGCCGATTTGTTGGCGGATGATCCTGTTGTTGTTATCCGACAAGTGAAATGTGCCGCCGATTATGATTTTAAAACGGCTCTTTTTTCCTCCTTGGACGAGGAGAATAATATTATCGTTAATGGTGACTTTGAGGTAAAAGAGGAGGCGCTTGTAGGAAAACAAGCCATACTGATACCACAAACCATTCCAGAGAATCAGTTCTTTATGGAGGTGAGTGTAGCCTCTGGTAAACATTTTTCCTTCTCTTTTGGCGAACAGCATGCGTTTGAACCAGCTACCAAACAAACCCTTACGCTAACAATGAAGGGGCAAGCCCTCTCTACTGACTTGTTAGCAACGATAGCTGAATGGAAAGAACTTGAAACCTATAATGGTAATCTGGATGAGGATGGAAACGACCCTGTTTCTCCTATCAACGATGCCTGTTTTGAAATTAATCTACCCACCTTTTCCGATTCATATGTTTATAAAGTGCAGCAGTCTGATGTGGATGTGGCTGTTATCTGTAAAGAATATATTGCGACAAGAGATGGTGGAAGAGTGGCTATTGTTGCTTATCCAATGGAGCAACAGCATATTGATTTAGCAAATGGCTTTGTTGTTAGTCTTTGTGAACCCTCCTCACTGGCTGTTTCTGCAGCAGCTGTCCATGGCGGCTCTCTTAGTTGGGATTCGACAACGCATCTACCCACCCTTATTGCCGGCCATTCTATTACTGATTCTCACTTTTATCTCTCTAAAAAGGGCGATTTTTCTTTTCATACCACTGCTACATCTCCCTATCCAACCGTTGTAACCCCTTTGTACTTTGGTGATGCAGTAGCAAAGAATTATCCCATTGCAAAAATAGGCACTAACTTTTGGATGACAACCAATTTTGCTGCTTTGGCATTGGATGATGATACCACAATAGAAAAAGAAAAATATACCTCTAGCTGGGAAAGTAATCAAAATAAAGGAACGAAAGCGCGCCCAGCTTGTATAGCCGATTTCTTGCACAAAGGTTATCTCTATAATAGAACCGTTGCAACCTCCTCTTTATTAGCCACTAATGGTTGGGAAATGCCCACGCTAAATGACTGGCAAGATTTGAATACCTATTTAAACAGTGACATTACACTTCTTATGGATTGTTCGTGGGAGGATGGCTCAAATCTTACCGCTTTTTCTTTGTTTCCCACTCGTTTTGTAAATAGCTCTGGAGAGATGAGCTCCGATATATGTGCACGCTATTGGGCTATGGATGAGAACAGTGTCCTTTTTGAAGAGGGAGAAATGGAGGTCTGTAAATATGGCGTTACCTATGGGGCCAGTATACGTCTATTAAAAAAGATTGATTTCTAGGAGTTAACCTCTGCTGCTTGTAGATTTCCCATTTTTTTAAAAGCTCTAAATTGCCAAAACAGAAGAGCTGCAGAGAGTAAGGAAGATGAAATATCTGCAATAGGCATGCTATACCATACTCCCGCTACTCCGTAAAAATGTGGTAGGATAAATAAACAGGGAAGTAGTATAAATACTTGTCTAGAAAGAGACAGTAAAATAGATTTATGAGCTTGTCCAATACTTTGAAAGAAGTTAGAGACCACCACCTGAAAACCAACTAAAGGAAAACCAATTACATAGATCTTCATACCTTCTGTTGCTAATGCTACTAGTTCTTTATCGGTTGTAAAGAGAGAGACTATGGTACCTGGAAATAGTTCTCCAATAATAAATCCAAGGGTACTTACAATACTAGCGATAACAATGGTTGTAGTTAGCACTTGATTAAGCCGATGATATTGACGAGCTCCATAATTATAACCTGCAATAGGTTGCATCCCCTGGTTGAGTCCCATAACAACCATCAAGATAAGAAAGATTATCCGGTTTATGATACCATAAGCACCAATGGCTAAATCTCCTCCAGCATCTTTTAAGGCGTTATTAATCACAATCACAATTAAACAAGCTGCAACATTCATGAAAAAAGGAGAGAGACCGATATAGAGAATCTCTTTAATAATTCTCTTTTTTAAGGTATAGATTCCTTTTTTGAAATGAAGCAACTTCTTACTATCACTCAATATATATAGTAGCCAAATAAGAGAGGTGCTTTGCGCAAGCACAGTAGCTAAGGCTGCTCCTCTGATGCCCCAATCTAAGACAAAAATAAAGATGGCATCGAGTATACAGTCAAGAACAACTGTAATAATAGTGGCAAGCATAGCTTTAGATGGATACCCAGAAGCTCTAAGCAGCGCATTTAAGCCAAAATAGACATGTGTGATAATATTACCAGCTAGCAATACTTGCATATAGCTGCGTGCATATTCAATTGTATTTTCACTCGCACCAAAAAAAAATAAAATAGGGTCGATAAAAAGCAAGCAGAGAATCATGGTAATAGCTCCAAAGAACAGATTAAGTACAAGTGTATTTCCTAAAATGTTTTGCGCTGTTTTATAATCTTTTTCTCCTAATTTAATAGACACGAGTGTGGAGGCACCTGCTCCAATCATTGCCCCAAAAGCTGCTGTTAAGTTCATGAAAGGAAAGGTTACTGCTAGTCCAGAAATGGCTAGAGCACCCACACCCTGTCCTATGAAAATACTATCAATGATATTATACAGCGATGCAGCTGTCATAGCAATGATAGAGGGTAGCGCATATTGAAACAAAAGCTTAGTAATTGGTTCTTTACCTAGTTGAATATATTTCTCGTTTTTGTCCATTATTAACTTTCTTTATGGAGCAAAGATACTCAATAGATAGACTCCCCGATAATATTTGTTCTATCTTTGTTCCTATAATTAGTTTTGTTTATGGAGTGTAAACGTATATTAGTAGGCATGAGTGGTGGGGTGGATAGCTCTGCCGTCTGCATCATGCTGCAAGAGAGGGGATATGAGGTAGTAGGTGTAACGATGCGTACGTGGGATTTAGAGAGTCAATTTTCTTCTCCTCAACAACGCTACCCTAATTTTATTCTTGAAGCAAAAGAGTTAGCTGCCCGTCTTGGTATAGAGCATCATGTGGTTGATTTTCGGGACTCATTTAAGGAGGTTGTAGTGGCCAACTTTGTCGATGAATATATGAATGGACGTACTCCTAATCCATGTGTATTATGCAATCCACTTTTTAAATTCAAAATGTTGATGGATTTTGCTGATACCTATAATTGTTCCTATATTTCAACCGGACATTATATCTCCTTGCAAGAGATAGCTGGGAAGATCTATCTTGTAACGGGAGATGATGCAAAAAAGGACCAATCTTATTTTTTGTGGAAACTGGGGCAAGATGTGTTAAGGCGATCTATTTTTCCTTTGGGTGCATATACTAAGAAACAGGTACGACAGTATCTATTTGATAAAGGATTTGTTCATAAATCGGCCGACGCAGAGAGTATGGAAGTCTGCTTTATTCAAGGCGATTATCGTGATTTTTTACAAAAACAGTTAGGCGATAAAAAAACTGCCATTAAACCTGGAAAATTTGTAAACCGCTCGGGCGTTACTCTAGGTACCCATAAAGGGGTGCCTTTTTATACTATTGGACAGCGCAAAGGATTAGAAATAGCCTTGGGACATCCCGCTTACGTGATTGGTCTAAATGCACTTAAAAACACGGTGATATTAGGCCCCGTTGAGCAACTCAAGAAAAAGTATATGCTTATTGAACCACCTCAGTTTGTAGATGAGAAAAGATGGAAACAGGAGAAAACGATAGAGGTCTGTATCCGTTATCGTAGTAAACCAATCCCTTGTTCGCTAGAACAGGTCACCGATTCTCTTTTCTTAGTCACCTTTGAAGAGGAGGCTAGAGCAATTACTCCAGGACAATCGACTGTTTTTTATGTAGGTAAAAGAGTGATTGGTGGCGCTTTTATAGCCTCTCAGCGAGGATTAGGAATGTATATTGCTGACAAAGAAAGGACAAATAAGTCGAATCATTCGGAAATAATTAATACGAGAACTATTCTATGAAACAAACCTATTACTCTTTATATGAACTAAATAACTTGGTGAGTACCTGCTTGTCACAAAACTTCACAACAGGAGTTTGGCTACAGGCGGAGATGAGTGATGTGCGTCAAAACGCCAATGGTCATTGTTATCTAGAATTTATTCAAAAAGATGGGAAAAACAGTGTGCTAAAGGCAAAGGCACGTGCCGTTGTTTGGGCAACTACATATGCCCTGTTGCGTCCCTACTTTGAACAAGAAACTGGACAGCCGTTCGCTGCTGGAATAAAAGTGTTGGTAAAAGTCTCCATCCATTTCCATGAGTTGTATGGGTATTCACTTACCGTAGAAGATATTGACCCCTCTTACACAGTAGGGGAGACAGAACGAAAGCGTAGAGAGATAATCCAGCAACTAGAGGAGGAGGGCGTTTTAACGCTTAACAAAGAGTTGTCGCTACCCCTTAATCCACAACGTATAGCGGTTATCTCTTCCGTAACTGCCGCTGGATATGGTGATTTCTCAGATCAACTCCACGCTAACCCATATGGGCTGGTTTTCTATACCCGCTTGTTTCCCGCTGTGATGCAAGGTGAGCGTGTTGCCGCTTCTATCATTGCTGCTCTGAATGAGATCTATCAGATGGGCGAGCTATGGGATGCGGTTGTTATCATCCGTGGAGGAGGAGCAACTTCCGATTTATCGGGGTTTGACGACTATGAATTAGCAGTAAATTGTGCGCAGTTTCCTCTACCTATTATAACGGGTATTGGGCATGAACGCGATGATACGGTGATTGACCGGATTTCTCATAAACGTGTAAAAACCCCTACTGCTGCGGCAGAATTCTTGATTAGCAAGTTATGGATAACCGCAGAACGAATTTCCGAGATATCTGAATGGATATCAAGTTATTCGTTCGATTATCTAACAGCACAGCAGCAACAGATCTCTCAGCTTACTGTTCGTTTCAAAAATGCTTATCAGCAAAAAAAGAATAATGAATGGAATCTGCTTCAGCGGATTACGGAGAAACTCCCCGCTGTAGTTAGGATGAATACCAACACCGAAAAATATAAATTATCTCGCATTGCTAATCGTTTTCAATCCGCCTATTCTCTTCGTAAACAGATGGAATATAGTCACATAGAAATGCTGCAACAACGTGTTACCTATGCCGCCCCAGATGAGTGGCTCAAGCGTGGTTTTGGCATGCTAGTGGTGGATGGGAAAAGGGTAGCAGATTTATCCTTGCTAAGTGAGAAAGATGAGCTTATTGTTTATATGCAACAAGGAGAGG
>JAQWAN010000153.1 GCA_028707655.1 Bacteroidaceae bacterium | reverse complement strand
TTCTAAATTCGGTCCATCCTGCTTTTTGCAATCCAGTGGCAATCCACCCAAACGACCGGTTATAGCCAAACCAGATGGTTAGTCCCAAAGCTACTGTAAATAGAGGAACGAGCAGGAATACTTTTCTATGCCCTAAAGCCCAGCGTAAAATAGGTTCATAGTACACAACGAGCATGGCTAGGATAAACAGAATGAGTACAACTACAATCAGTACAAAAGAGAAATTTAAAAAGCCACCCTGCTGCGGACCTAGGGGTAACCATTCATTGGAAAGATAGCGAATGGCTACAAATAGGGTGATAAAGATGTTCACATAGTTGGTTAACTTTTTAACACCTAACAAATGGGTCCATAGATTATTGGCAGCAATAAGGGTTAAGCTGAGTGCCAACCAACTGCTCCAATAAATGGCAAGAAAGAGGCCGGTTATGAGTAGTAGATAGTTGCCTGCTACTCGTATTTTTTTGGAGGTCAACCGGATAGAAAAAACAAAATAGGCCAATGTAGGCAACAAAATAATACCCAAGATAAAAGCAAAACCTAACGCATAGGTCTTGGTGTATGCTAATGGACCAAAAAGTCTGCCCTCTTGTGCCTCCATGGTAAACACGGGTATGAAACTCACAATTGTGGTTATCATGGCAGTACCTACGGCACCACTCACCTCTGCCATAGCAGTATAGATTAAATGGATAAATGCTTTGCCCTTTGTAATCGCTCTGTTTTCTGGCATCTCCATATGCCGAATTATGTTTTCTACAAAAACAACCCCTACATCTACCATCACACCTATGGCAATGGCTATTCCCGAGAGTGCCACTATATTAGCACTTATCCCCGTTATCTTCATTAAGATGAAGGTGGATAAAACAGCAATCGGCAATAAGCTGGAGATGATGACAGAAGCACGAAGATTAAAGACCAAGACGATAATAACAAGGATACAGATAAGAATCTCGTGAGAAAGGGAGGTCTCTAATGTGGAAACGGTCTCCTTAATCAAGGTGGTACGATCGTAAAAGGGAACAATCGTGACTTTAGAAACAGTACCATCAGCGAGTGTCTTTTGAGGTAATCCAGCTTCTAATTCGCTTATTCTCTTTTTTACATTATGGATAACCTCTAATGGATTAGATCCGTAACGCGCCACTACAACACCGCCCACTGCTTCTACCCCCTCTTTGTCTAATCCTCCCCGACGGGTAGCAGGTCCAAAGGTTACATGCGCCACATCTTTTATACATATGGGCGTACCATTATGCACGGTAATGACTGTTTCTTCTAGGTCCGACCGATTTTTAATGTAGCCCAAGCTGCGGATTAAATACTCCACTTTGTTGACTTCCATTGTTTCTGCACCAATATCTAGGTTGCTGTTTTTAACCGCTTTCATCACATCGGCCAGGGTAATGGCATAGGAACGAAGTGCTTTGGGATTGACCTCTATCTGGTATTCTTTTACAAAACCACCAATAGATGCTACCTCGGCAACACCATCTACCGCAGAGAGCGAGTACTTTACCTCAAAATCTTGAAGTGTACGTAGCTCCCCTGGCCCCCAACCACCAGTTGGTTTTCGCGTTTTAATATCTCTACCCTCTAACGTATACCAATAAATCTGCCCCAGTGCTGTGGCATCTGGCCCTAATGTAGGTTGTACACCAGTGGGCAACGTACCTGCTGGAAGGGCGTTTAATTTTTCAAGAATACGCGACCTACTCCAATAAAACTCCACATCTTCCTTAAAGATGATATAGATGAACGACATACCAAACATCGATGTACTACGAATGGTTTTTACACCTGGTATGCCCAATAGATTAGTGGTTAAAGGATAGGTGATTTGGTCTTGAATATCCTTAGGAGAGCGGCCCATCCATTCCGTGGCAACAATCTGTTGATTATCGCCTAAATCGGGAATAGCATCCACTGCAACGGGATGACGAGGAATCCAACCGCCATGCCAATTAAATGGAGCGGTGGAGAGTCCCCCTACTAATAGCGCTGCAAAAACCAAAAAGGTGACGAGTCTATTCTCCAGAAAAAAACGTATTATTCTATTTAGTACCATATATCTTACTTATTATAGCATGTAACAACGCATTTTCCATACGTGAATATCAAATGTACATTTATATTTTCACAACATTACTAGATTCGTTTTTCATTTCTGTTTTTTTTCAATCTACATACATTAGTTGACAACCTAAAATAGATTCCATTTTTTTAAAGCAAAAGAGTAATGATAGGAAAAGAAGGAAATATCCCCTAAAAAAAAGCATGCAGAACAAAAAATAGAGATAAAAAAGCAACAGACACTAACTTTTTGCTATATTTATTCGATTTTTGTATTAACCTACAAGTAAACACACACAAGTATACTACTATGAACCAAACACTAGCAATGTGCCCCAACCAATTGGTGGATTTTCTTCAAAAACCAGCCGCTGAATTTACGCAAGCAGACTTGGTAGATTTTATTTATTCTACGAATATCCGTATGGTCAATTTTATGTATCCAGCGGGCGATGGACGACTAAAGACCTTGAATTTCGTAATTAATAGTGAGGCGTATTTAAAGACCATACTAACCTGTGGCGAACGGGTAGATGGCTCCAGCTTATTCCCCTTTGTTGAAGCGGGGAGTAGCGATCTATATGTTATACCTCGCTTTCGAACGGCTTTTGTAGACCCTCTAGCAGAGATACCTACACTAACCCTGTTATGCTCTTTCTTTAATAAAGATGGACAGCCACTAGAGAGTTCGCCAGAAAACACCTTGCACAAAGCTTGTACTGCCTTTAAAGAGGAAACAGGCATGGACTTTTATGCCATGGGTGAACTAGAATATTATGTTATTGCTCCAACCGATCCTCTCTTTCCGGCTACCGACCAAAAGGGGTATCATGAGTCGGCTCCTTATGCTAAATTTAATGCCTTTCGCAAAGAGTGTATGTATGCCATAGCACAAACAGGTGGGCAGATTAAATATGGGCATTCGGAAGTGGGTAATTTTACTTTGGAGGGAAAGAGCTACGAGCAAAACGAAATAGAATTTTTGCCCATTGCGGCAGAACAAGCTGCAGATGAGCTTCTGCTTGCAAAATGGGTCATTCGTAACTTAGCCTACAAATATGGGTATGACATCACTTTTGCTCCTAAAATAATAAGTGGCAAAGCGGGGTCTGGACTACATATTCATATGCAGATGTGCAAGGCGGGTAAAAATCAGATGCTACACAACGGGGTGTTATCGGAAACGGCACGCAAAGCAATTGCTGGGATGATGTTACTCGCTCCCTCTATTACAGCTTTTGGCAACACTAACCCGACCTCTTATTTCCGCTTAGTACCGCATCAAGAGGCACCTACTAATATCTGCTGGGGGGATAGAAATCGTTCGGTCTTAGTACGTGTACCTCTAGGATGGTCCTCAAAAACAGATATGTGCCAACTAGCCAATCCTTTAGAGGAAAATAGTTCTTTTGATACCACACAGAAACAAACCGTGGAGATGCGTTCGCCAGATGGATCGGCCGATATCTACCAATTAATGGCAGGATTGGCTGTGGCTTGTCGCTATGGCATAATGCACAAAGATGCTTTAGCTATTGCCGAAAAGTGCTACGTGAATGTGAATATACACCAAGAAGAAAACCAAGATAAATTGCAACACCTAAAACAGTTGCCCAATAGCTGTGCGGCATCAGCCGACTGTTTAGAACAACAACGTGGCATCTTTGAAAAAAAGAATGTCTTTAGCAAGTCGATGATAGATGGCATTCTACTAAAACTTCGCTCCTATAACGATGCTACACTCCGGGAAAACACGAAGGAACACACAGCGGAGATGCAAGCTCTTCTCACTAAATTTTTCCATTGTGGATAGGTAAAGCATCTAACAATAAGCTTGCATACATTCTATATTTGTAACTTTATGTTACATTTTTTTGATATAATACTTCCATTCACTTGCAGTTAATGATTTTTGGAGTAATTTTGTGTGAAACAAAACTAAACAATTACTTACTAAACTTATTGAATTTATGTGTGGAATTATTGGGTATATTGGGAACCGGGAGGCATATCCGGTTCTCATTAAAGGACTGAAGCGACTAGAATATAGAGGGTACGACAGTGCTGGCGTGGCTACTATCAGTAAAACAAATCAACTAAATGTATACAAAGAAAAAGGAAAGGTAGCCGACCTGGAAATGAATGTAGCAGGCAAGGATGTATCTGGAACAATTGGTATTGCACATACTAGATGGGCCACACATGGAGAACCTTGTCAGGCGAATGCACATCCACACTACTCCTCTACAGAATCGCTAGCATTGGTGCACAATGGAATTATAGAAAATTATGCAGCACTTAAAAATAAGTTGCAAGCAAAAGGATATACCTTTAAGAGTGAGACAGACACCGAGGTACTTATTCAACTAATTGAATATATTCAGTCCACAAACCATTTGGACCTTCTCTCAGCGGTACAACTTGCTTTAGGAGAGGTGATTGGTGCATATGCAATTGCGGTGTTACAGAAAAACAGTCCCAATGAAATAGTGGCAGCTAGAAAAAGCAGTCCTTTGGTTATTGGTATTGGCAAAGAGGAGTATTTCTTGGCATCGGATGCCACGCCTATTGTAGAATATACAGACCAAGTGGTTTATCTAGAGGATGAAGAGATTGCACTTATCAGAAGAGGAGAGCAACTCAAGGTGGTTAACCTCCATAACGTTGAATGCAAATTAGAGATCACCAAAGTTGCACTTAAACTAGGACAATTAGAAAAGGAGGGGTACCCACATTTTATGCTCAAAGAGATCTTTGAACAACCGCAGTGTGTTCGCGATTGTATGCGAGGGCGGGTCAATATAGAGGGAACAAATGTGGTCCTTTCTGCCATTATTGACTATAAAGAGAAACTACTAAAAGCAAAACGATTTATCATTATTGCTTGTGGTACTTCGTGGCACGCAGGGTTAATAGGTAAACATCTATTGGAAAGCTATTGCAGAATACCAACAGAAGTGGCCTATGCATCCGAATTTAGGTACGCCAATCCTGTCATTGATAAAGAAGATGTGATTATTGCTATATCGCAATCGGGAGAGACAGCTGATACACTTGCAGCAGTACAGCTAGCGAGGGAAAAGGGAGCCTTTGTTTATGGCATCTGTAATGCAGTGGGCTCCTCTATCTCTAGAGCAACAGACACTGGGTCTTATATACATGTAGGGCCAGAAATTGGTGTTGCCTCTACTAAAGCTTTTACAGGGCAAGTAACGGTTCTTACCATGATGGCACTAACATTGGCTAGAGCAAAGGAAACCATCAACGAAACGGAATTTATTGCGGTGGTTAAGGCCTTAAATGAAATTCCAGAGAAAATGACGGAACTCTTACAACTCAATAATCAAATTGCTGAATTAGCAAAGATTTTTACCTATGCGCACAACTTTATCTA
>JAQWAN010000152.1 GCA_028707655.1 Bacteroidaceae bacterium | reverse complement strand
CTATTCCTAGTGGATGTTCATCGCCAAATTGATAATTTTCGATGCGTACACCATCGTTCAAGAGCACAATATCATTGCGCGATAGTCCTCTAATAACTGGTTTCCCTACCCCTTCTCCCTTTGCGATAAGGTCGATACCAGGTATTTTAGTGAGGGTTGCTACAAAACTGGTGGTGGGAGCAGCTGTTTTATTACTTAGGGATAAAACATCAATCTTTTCACTACTATTGTGTTGTGAAGTTGTGGATGCGCCTGTTACTACTACCTCTTGCGATTGAATACTAGATGTAGCTAGTGTCACATTCAGTTGTGTGATTTTCTTCTCCAAGATAAGCGTTTTTAGTTGCGATGCATAGCCGATATAGGAGTATAACACTTTTATTTTTCCTTTGGGCAGTTCCTCTATCTTATATTCGCCCTGGGTATTGCTGATGGCCCCTTTGTTTAGATTGGGTAGATAGATATTGGCTCCTATAAGTGGCGTGCCATCGGTGTCGGTAACCGTTCCCTTTAGTGCGTTTTGGGCATTAGCCACAAGGCATAAGAATGCCATAGATAAAAAGAATATTTTTTTAATCATATATTGAGTTTAATAAATGGTTTGTTTTAAATAGATACAATTCTCCAGAGAAAAACGATTGCGCTCTTCTTCTTTAGAGATAAAACAAGGTATTAAACCCAATAAGGGGGTGCTCTAAGTGTGGGTACACCTAGAGTGGCTGGAATATCGTGACGAGCAGAATAGGTAGCTATTGGAGAGCGGAAATGGATAAGTGTTTCTGCCTGAATGGTGATATCCGCCTCCACACATGGCACTAATTCAAATTGGCAGATTAAACAGGTCTCAGCAGTGGCATTAGCTGCCTCTAGAGCAAGTTCCTGCTTATGCTCATTTGCGTAAGCATGTGCTGCATTAGGATGAAAATGAGTTGCTTTAACAAAAAACAGTGGTAGTAGACAGAGTAATAAACCCCATGCACCATATGCTGTATTGTTATTTCTTTTTTTCATTTGTGTTTGTTTCATCCAATGACAAAGTTACGTAAGTTATCGTTAAGTAGATGCTAAAGTAGTATTGTATTTATGTAAAAGATGTTTAGATAAGCTTATTCCTCAAGACCAAGAACAGATAGCAACTAACCTGGTAGTCACGACTACCCAACTGGTTCACCATGACTACCCACTTGGTTCACCGTGACTACCCATCTGGTTCGTCGTGACTACCAGATAAAAGGATAGTAGGAGTTGTAACCATGGAATACTAAGTTTCTTCTTTTTTAAAGGCGTAGATGGATTAGAACCGATGATTAGAAAAAAGCCGTAAGGCAGTAGGTTTACGCCTGATTTTAAAGTGACAGCGCATCTTCACTCGTCATGAAGTGATAAAAATAACTAGTCTACACCTTCTTTTAGAGTGGGTATGACCCCGAACTGTTGTGGAAAGAGAAGAGTGGACCTATAGGTAGAAGTAGTGCTTTTGGAGTAGGGTGCTAAAAAGAAAAATCTCTACTGAATAAATTCAGTAGAGATTTTCTGTGCGCCCTCAGGGATTCGAACCCTGGACCCATTGATTAAGAGTCAATTGCTCTAGCCAACTGAGCTAAGAGCGCTTATTTCCTTGATTGCGTTGCAAAAGTAATTGTTTTTTTCTTTTCCACCAAATAAACATACCTCTTTTTTCTAAAAAAATAGTACTGTTTTTAGGTCGAGAGAATACTAGGTGGCCGATTTTGCTCCTTTTTAGAAGTAACAATCTGTTGTACTGTATTTTACAATAATCTACCAATTAGAAAAGAGTATTTTGTTACAGATAGATCTTTTTATCTGTACAAGATTTATTCTTTTTTGGATTCTCTTTTTATCTGCAATAATCAGTCAAAAGTGTAGATAACGGAGGGAGCTGTTCGCTTAAGCGGTATAACATGCAGGTCTATCCCCATGGTGATACCCTTTTCTCTTAGGGTATATTCCATTGTTTTCATTACTAATTCTGGATGATTATTGTCTTTACTCAGATGGCATAGCCATACATATTTAAGAGCAGGCGTGAAATGGTTGGCTATAAATGCTGCCGATTCTTTATTGCTCAGATGGCCTGTTGGACCTGCTACGCGCTCTTTTAAATAGGTTGGGTAGAATCCCATGCGTAGCATCTCTTCGTCGTAATTAGCCTCTAAGATTAAATAATTGGCTTGACTTAAGTAGTTAGCTGCTGTGGTAGTGATATGGCCAATGTCTGTTGCAAAACAAAAAATCTTACCATCAATGGTTATGCGATAGCCAACATTGTCGCTTCCATCGTGTGGTACCTCAAAATTGGTGATGGTGAATGCCTCTAATTGCATGCTCTGTTCCTTCTCCAAATAGCGTACCGAGTCGCATAATTTTTCGCGCATACAGTAGTTACGATTAATACCCTCATGCACTAGTTTTGTAGTGTAAACCGGTATATGGCATTTCTCGCCTAAGTTGGCCAAAGCTTTGATATGGTCGGCATGATCGTGTGTTACAAAGATTGCACGGATGGTTTCTATGGGTCTATTGATACTTTTAAGAGTACGCTTTATACTGCGAACACCTATTCCTGCATCAATGAGAATTCCGTATTTTTCATTGCCAAGATAGTAGCAGTTGCCACTGCTTCCACTTGCCAAGCTCATAAATTGTATTTTCATTCGAGTGAATTTTATCTATAGCGTTTAATCGATAAATCGTTTGGTGAGGTCACCATATTGATCTATTCTTCTATCTCGTAAAAACGGCCACCAGCGTCGCACATTCTCGGAGCGTTGAAGGTCAATATCTACGAGTAAGTTTGTATCGGTATCGTTACTAGCTTCTGCTAGTAGTTCGCCTTGAGGTCCAGCTACAAAGCTGTTTCCCCAAAACTGGATGCCATTGGTTTGACCAGATGGGTCTGTTTCGTGTCCTGTTCGGTTAACTGCAATAACGGGTAATCCATTGGCCACGGCATGTGCGCGTTGACTAATGATCCATGCTTGGAGTTGTCGTTTTTTTTCTTCTGCACTATCGCTGCTTTCCCAACCAATAGCAGTGGGATAGATTAGTAGTTCTGCACCGGCTAGACACATTAATCGTGCCGCTTCAGGATACCACTGATCCCAACAGACCATAACCCCTAATGTGCCAATAGAGGTCTTTATGGGTTGAAAACCTAAATCGCCAGGGGTGAAGTAGAATTTCTCATAATAGGCAGGGTCATCCGGAATATGCATCTTGCGATAGGTCCCGGCTATATGTCCATCGGTGTCAAACACTACTGCGGTATTATGATATAGACCTGGAGCTCTTTTCTCAAAGAGAGAGGTGACCAATACGATTTTATATTTTTTAGCGAGTGCTCCATAGATCTGGGTCGATGGACCTGGTATAGGTTCTGCTAGGTTAAACAGTTCGGTGTTTTCGGTTTGGCAGAAATAGATGGAGTTGTGTAGTTCTTGTAGTACCACTAATTGTGCACCATCTTTTGCACAAGCTTGTATGTTTTGTGTGAGTTTCTCAATGTTAGTTGTAACATCCTGTACACTCGATTGCTGTATTAATCCTACTCGTATGGTCTTGTTCATTCTAGTTGTTCAATTAGTCAATAACATGAAGAGGGTATTGCATGGTGACACAATGCAGTGCGCCATGTTGTTTAATAAGTGCTGTACAATCAATGCCAATGATCTCTCTTTCTGGAAAGGCTTGTTGCAGCACCTCTTTTGCTTGTAAATCGTTTTCTATTTGTTGATAGGTGGGATAGAGCACGGCATTATTGATAACCAAGAAATTGGCATAGGTGGCCGGTAAACGTTCCTCTCCATCGTAAATAGCAGTAGCCATAGGCAGTGCCATTAAACGATAAGGCGCTCCCTCTCTTGTTCTAAATTGTTGTAACTCTTTTTCCATCAGGGAGAGCTCTTTGTAGTGCTCCTCCTCTTTGTCTTTGCAGCTTACATACAGAATGGTATTATTGGGACAGAAGCGAGCAAGTGTATCGATATGGCTATCGGTATCATCTCCTGCTAGGTAGCCATGCTCTAGCCAAAGTACGCGGTCTACATGGAGCAGACTTTTAAGGGTTTGCTCAATGGTGGTTTGGTTGTAGGTCTCATTTCTATTTTTAGAGAGCAAACACGCTTTGGTGGTTAGTAGGGTACCAGCTCCATCGCTTTCAATGGACCCACCCTCTAGAATAAACTGTAGATGGTTATGGTAATGTCCCTTTATTCTTTGCTGAGAGATGGCTTTGCGCGTAATTTGATTGTCATAATTTGCGGCAAATTTCATGCCCCAACCATTGAAACAGAAATCGAGTAATTGTGGTTGTTGCTGCTCTATCGTAGTGATTGCTCCATGGTCGCGAGCCCATGTGTCGTTGGTATCACAGGCTACAAAACGTATATTTTTCATCTTTACAAAAGGCGATATACGCTGTTTAACCTGTTCTATATCTGGTGTAACAATAACAACAATTTCTTGCTTTGTTATTGCTGCTGCGATTTGTGTGAAGCATTCTTCTACCTCTTCTAGCATCTCTTTCCAGTCGGTGTTAGCATGTGGCCAAGTCAGCTGAACGCCGCTTTGCGGATACCATTCTGCTGGAAAAAAAGCGATTCTTTTTTTCGTTATCTCGTCTAATGTCAGACCAAAGGTGAGTTGTAGCTCATCTCCTTTTATAGCTGTAGGTTTATTACTGATAAGCCCCATTTCGATGCTTTTTAATGAAAGTTGTTTTCGTTCTCTAGGCAAGAAGCGCATTTGTTTTTATCGCTTCTTGGTCTGTTCCATTCTATCTGGATTGGTAGCTTTGGTGCATCCAATAATCTTTATCTGTTGAAAATCTTACTACTTGGTTTCTTTTCGTTGATTCTCATTGTTGTATCTCTTTTTGGTGTTCTTTCTGCCACCTTTGCCGTTGTTTCTTTGTGGGGCTTTAGCATTAGCATGATATTCGGGTGCTTCACCTAGCTCTTCTGGAACCTTTATTTTGTAAATCGTTTTTCCTAAGAAATGTTCAATGGCTTGAAACTTAGATTGTTCTTTATCGTTTACAAAAGTAACAGCGCATCCATCACTGTTAGCACGTGCTGTACGGCCAATACGATGTACATAGTCTTCGCTATCGTGTGGCACGTCGTAGTTAATAACCAAACGTATATCGTCAATATCAATACCTCGTGCTACAATATCGGTGGCTACTAAGATATTAATTCGGCTATTCTTAAACTCATGCATGATATGGTCGCGTTGTTTTTGGTCCAAATCGGAGTGCATCTCGCCCACATTTAATTTCAAGCGTAAAAGGGCTTTGCTCACCTCTTTTACCTTCAGCTTGGAAGAAGCAAAGAAAAGAACACGCTCTGGCGTATCTTTCTCAAAAAGGGATTGAACAATTCCTAATTTTTGATCTTCGTAGCAGATATAAGCTGCTTGTATAATTTTTTCGGCTGGTTTAGAGACGGCCAATTTTATTTC
>JAQWAN010000151.1 GCA_028707655.1 Bacteroidaceae bacterium | reverse complement strand
GTTGAGAGTGCTCCTCTTGTTCGTTCCTCTTACCATGCGGAGAAGCATGTACCCAATTCTAAAGGATAGATTATTTATAGATAAGAAAAATACAGGGCACCTTTCCAATTTGTGGAAGGTGCTTTTTCCATTCTGCTATTGTTTTTGTTTTGATGGATTCATCTTCACATGTAATATTAGCTGCGATACATAGTTTTGTTTCTGGTCGGCAGTTATTGAGTAAATCTTTTACCATCTTTTCGTTGCGATAGGGGGTCTCTATAAACAGTTGTGTTTGATCTTCTCTATAAACCCTATTCTCTAATTGCTTCATCGTTTTTGAACGTTCATTTTGTTCAATGGGTAGGTAGCCATGAAAAGCAAAGCTCTGTCCATTAAAACCAGAAGCCATTACGGAGAGGATAATAGAGGAGGGACCTACTAAAGGTATTACTCGGAAGTTTTTTCTCTGTGCAATAGCAACTACATCTGCTCCTGGATCGGCAACAGCAGGGCAGCCAGCCTCCGAGATAACACCTATGGAATACCCCTGTTGAAGTGGTGTTAAGTAACCCGCTATTTCATCGGGAGAGGTATGTTTATTGAGTGGATAGAAGGTTAATTCGTCAATATTAATAGAACAATCTGTTTTTTTTAGAAAACGTCGTGCTGAACGTATATCTTCAACAATAAAATGTTTGAGTTGCAGGATAATGTCATGATTAATCGCTGGCAAAACAGACGCAATAGGCGTGTCTCCCAATGTTACAGGAAGTAAATATAGTGCAGTATCCATAATGGAATATTAGGGTTTAAAATGAGCAGAAACAGCTATCTCTTGGTAGTTGGTGTTTTCAAAAAGATCTTTCAAGGTTACCTCTTTATGTGCTTTCATGTAGGAGTCAACTAGCTGATAGCCAATCCACATGCCGATGCGTGATGGAGATGCTTCGCCAAAGAAATTAGTAAAAGGTGCTAATTTACAATAGGAGCGTATGATATATGGATCGGTTGCTTTTAAATGATTTTGATTGGACATATAGGTCCATATCTTTTTAACGTTTTCTTTACACCATTTTCTTTCTTGTTTGCTATATCCTAAGAAATCTTCTATCGATTTTTTCTTATCAATGGCGTGCATGATATAGTAAATTTTACCATAATAGGTAAATACCTCAAGACAGTTGTGGTTCTTAGCATTTTCATACAATGGCATTTCACTAATCAAGAAATAGAACAAGCAATCTGGAACAATAAAATCTTTTGACATGGTGTGTCGTTGGTAGTCATAGTAATGGTATTGGTAAAGCGAATAATTCTCTCCCATATACTTATCGATGCTGAACCCTAAGATTTTGTTTCCTATAACAACCGATTCGTTGAGGCCTGAAATTTGTGCGTAAATGGTTGGTATTTCAATTCTTGGAATGGCCTTTTTGAGTAAATGAAAAGAAGCTGTAATCTCCTTTTCAATCTCCTCCATATTGTCATATTTCTCAATGGCATCTTTCATTAACTTCTGATAGACCGGCTTAGAAAAATGCTCTTTTAGTAAGCGGTCAATATCTTGATTATTGACCGCTCCTAAATTGAGTACATCTTCATAAAGTAACTTCGTTTCTTGTGTGTATTTGGTCTTCATTTTGTGCAATGAAGCAAAACTATTAAAGTTAACAAAGTCATTTTGTAATTTATCATAACGAATTATGGAAACGGTATTATCGTTTTTTGGCGAGGATATATCTTTACACGAGTAACATAGTGTTAATAGCAAAAGGACCAAGCTAAAGTGTTTCCACAATTGTTTTTTCATTTTCTTACTGTAAATAATTATCCGTAAATAATATGGCCATCTTCTGCCATGTAGTCGTCGAGTCCTTTTTCATACGTACTCATAGCACGAAGACTCATACCAACACTAGAAAATCCTCCATCATGGAATAGATTTTGCATTGTAACTTTCTTTGTCAAGTCGGAGAACATAACCATACAGTAGTCAGCACATTCATCGGCCGACGCATTTCCTAGTGGCGACATACGGTCAGAGAAATCTAATAGTTTCTCCATTCCTTTAACTCCTGAACCTGCAGTGGTGCGTGTAGGCGATTGTGAAATCGTGTTTACACGAACCTTGTGTTCACGTCCATAGATATAACCAAAGCTACGTGCTATAGATTCTAGCAAAGCTTTTGCATCTGCCATGTCATTATAACCAAAGAACGTACGTTGCGCAGCAACATAGCTTAAAGCCACAATTGAACCACATTCAGAGATAGCACCTAACTTTTTAGCTGCTTGTATCATTTTATGAAAGGATACTGCAGAAATATCTAATGTTTTATCTAATAACTTATAGTCTAAATCATCATATGTACGTTTTTTACGCACATTAGGTGACATACCAATAGAGTGAAGAACAAAATCTATTTTTCCTCCTAAAACTTCCATTGATTTTTTAAACACTTCTTCTAGATCTTCAAAATTCGTTGCATCAGCTGGAATGATGGTGCAATTAAGTTTTTCGGATAAAGTAGATAATTCGCCCATACGTACTGCTACGGGAGTGTTTGATAATGTAATGGTGGCTCCCTCTTCAACGGCTCTTTCTGCTACTTTCCACGCAATAGATTGATCGTTTAGTGCACCAAAAATTATTCCTCTTTTACCTTTTAATAAATTATAGCTCATACCTATTCTTACCTTAAATTAGTTTACAAAGATACATATTTACTATTTATTAAAACAAATTAATAGTATAAAATGTTTATAAATAATCAACAGCCAGCATTTACGATTAAAATGCTGGCTGTTGTTATAGGGGATAGCGGAGTTATTGTTAGCGTATCAATAAAGGATATATTTAGACCGAATGGCCTTGTACTCCTCTAGTTCTTTTTCCCAACCCTTACGTATTTCTGTTTCTGATTTTCCTGCTATAATATCCAAACGCACTGTTTTGTTTCCCAAAAGCAGGTCGAACCAATGACTTCTTTTAAAGAAAGCATCCTTTTTCTTAGATATTTTGTACATATCTATAAAGTAGCTTAGACTCAGTCCTTTGGGCGGTGTTGTTTCTCTCAAGTCTAGTCCATAACATTCTTTATCTTGATGTAAAGGGTGTTTATCAAATCCAGGAAGAGCGACAGGTACAAAAACAAATGTTCCATACTTTTTATTGGGGGCACCTAGTACTTGGAAAGGGAAGGTAGTACCTCTTCCCACACTGATGTCTGTAGCTTCAAACAGACAAAGAGAGGGGTATAGTGCTATGGCTTGGTCGTTTGGCAAGTTTGGCGACGGTTTGATGGGTAGGTGATAGGGTTCGCCATGTTTCCAGTTCTTTACGGGAATAACTGTCAAATGGCATTACTTTTTTGTCTCTTTGCACCATCCTTCGTTGTTAATCATAAGGGCTAGCTCTCCAATAGTACAGCCATGCAACACTGGAATAGGGTCTACTCCTACAAAGCTTGTGCAATCGTCTTGCTTAACAGGTCCGTCAATATAATCGCATGGATTAGGACGATCTAATACGAGCATCTCTTTTCCATTTTCTGCGCAGGCCTCTATGGCGTAATGCATGGTACTGATATAGGTATAGAACCGAGCGCCCACATCTTGTATGTCGAATAGCAGCAGGTCAATATTTTCAAAGAAATCTGCCGATGGCTTGCGATTTTTTCCGTAGAGGGAGATGATAGGTATACCTGTTTTGGCATCTATACCATTGTGTATTTTTTCTCCTGCATCTGCTGTTCCTCTAAACCCATGTTCAGGAGCGAAGATTTTTTTTACTTTTACCCCCATGCTCAATAGTGTATCGAGTAGATGGGTGTGTGAGGAGCCAACCACAGAGGTTTGGTTAACCAACAAAGCTATTCTTTTCCCTTTTAACAAAGGAAGGTATCTATTCATTTGCTCTGCTCCCGTTTGTATACCCTGTTTACTATCCATCTGTTGGCTTGGACAACTCGCTTTTACTGCGAATGATGAACAGATTAAGATAACAGCTAATAAGATTTTCTTTAGATGCATATTCATATTATTATAGTTTGTTTTTTACGAGATGGTTAAAGTAGGGATAGGGAATCTCAATATTTTCTTTATCAAAGCGTTCCTTGATACTCTTAAATAGGTCGCATTTCATAATAAAAGCGTTGCTGCTACTGTCTGCCCACGCCCATGCTTTCAATGTAATGGAAGAATCGCCTAGTTTTATCACGCGGATAATAACCTGTGGCACGTTGTTCGTGCGCTCTTCTGCTGTTCTGTTGTCGAGTAATAAGGGATGTTTCATAATCTCCTCTCGCATCACATCGATAGCCTTGTCAAGGTTTGTGGTGTAGGAGACACCAATTTCAATATAACTGCATGTCTTTGTTTCAATGATGGTAGAGTTAGTGATGGTGCTGGAGTTTATCTTGCTATTAGGAATAAGCACCATTCTATTTTCTAAACTTCTAATCATGGTATGGCGTAATGTGATTTCTGCCACTGTGCCGGTAACACCACCCTCTACCTGTATAAAATCGCCTACTCTAAAGGGGCGTGAGAAAATGATAAAGAGTCCTCCAATTAGATTGGATAATGCCTCTTGTGAGGCTAGACCAATAGCCATAGCCATTATTCCTGCACTAGCCAATACCGAGGTGCTGATCTGTTCCATGCCCGGAACCATTGCTAAGAAAGAGGTTAACCCGATGATGTAGAGGATATAGATAACAAATCGTTGAATGAATCCCACATTGGTTGCATCTAAGTAGGAGTTTTTCGATTTCTCCATAAATCGCTTGAATAGATATTTTACGCCAGCAGTGGAGATGCGTACAAATAAATAGATAACAATCAATTTGATTAAAAACAGCAGAGGTGTTTTTATGGAGATACCTAAAAAGGTTGTCTCCTTCAAAAAAGATTCAAAATGTACCATAGCCTCATAGATTTTTAGTAATATTGTACAAAAATATAAATTTGTTTTGATTAATCACACAATGAACGTACAAACTATTATAAATAAATATTATCCAGAAGATAACGAACTGAAAAGGATTTATCTCTCACATAGTAAATCCGTTGCAGATTTTGCTCTTTCGTTAGTAGATCGTAATACAAACCTACAATTGGACCGTACTTTTGTTTACGAAGCAGCTATGTTGCACGATTTAGGTATCTTTTTAACACATGCTCCCGCCATTCATTGTGTGGGCTCTAACCCCTATATCTGTCACGGCTATTTAGGTGCTGAACTTTTGTTAAAAGAGGGATACCCTGCACATGCTTTGGTTAGCGAACGACATACAGGTACGGGTATTTCGCTTGCTATGATTCGCAAACAACATCTACCACTCCCGTTGCGTGAGCTGCAGCCCGTTAGCAATGAAGAGCAACTGATTTGTTTTGCTGATAAGTTCTTTTCTAAGACCAAATTGGGCAAGATGAAAACACAAGAGAAGATTGTGCTGTCGCTTTCTAAATATGGTCAAGAGAGTGTTGATCGTTTCTTAGCGTGGAATG
>JAQWAN010000150.1 GCA_028707655.1 Bacteroidaceae bacterium | reverse complement strand
TCCACAACATAAGAAAATTGTACTAAAGAAAAAATATTGGCTGTTTTATGTACTAAACCTGTTAAGCGGTGCCAGGAGACAAATATTTATGGTCTTTTCCGTTTTTCTATTGGTGCAGAAATATCATCTTTCGGTAGGCTATATAACCGTATTATTCGTTACAAACAATATCATTACGTTTTTCTTAAGTCCGGTAGTGGGCAAAGCAATTAATCGTTATGGAGAGCGTAGAATGTTGACCATTGAGTATTCCGGGTTGTTTCTGGTGTTTATGGGCTATGCCCTCGTAGAAGATCCTCACTTTGCCACTGCAATGTATCTTGTGGATAATCTATTCTTTAGTTTTGTTATCTCTATCAATTCCTATTTCCGAAAACATGCAGATCCTAAAGATATTGCACCATCCATGTCGGTTGGCTTTACCATCAATCATCTATCTGCAGTTATTTTGCCTATTGTTGGTGGGCTTTTATGGACCATTAGTTGGCGTATTCCGTTTTTTGCCTCTGCAGCATTATCGCTTCTTTCGCTATTCTTTGCACAGAAGGTAAAACAACCACATAAGTACTTAGCCAATAAGAATTAAAAATATAGATCGGTAAGCTTAGATTCTTTGGATTGCCCTATTAAGGAAGAAGCAATTTTTATTAACATCTTAGCAATCATAGATTTGCTTAAAAAGTTTATCTTTGTTCGTTTTACTATCAGAACAGTATAATTCCGATTGTGAGTATATTCCTAAAGGTTGCTTCTAACCGTTGGAATAGATAATAAAAGTAGCTTAGATTGTCTTAAAACAGTCCGAGTTTACTTCTTTAGAGGGCTATCCGGCAAACAGTAGTTAGCTACACTAAAAAAAAGCAGATGAATAATAAATCTACATACCAAGAATTAGAAAATCAGATTGCTGAACTTAAAAAGCAAAATGAACTTTTTCGTCAAAGATTTTCTCTTCCAGATGAAGCGGAAGTTAAAGGTGTAGATGTGTTAGATATTGCTACTAATAAACGAAGTCTTATAAAAGAAACAGAAAAAGAGAGTACAGAAAGTTTCAAAAATTTCTTTACGAGTAACAAAGCAATAATGTTGCAGATTCATCCAGAAACGCAAAAAATAATAAGCGCAAATGGTAGTGCTGTAGATTTCTACGGCTATCCAAGGCATGAATTATTACAAAAAAGGATAAGCGACTTAAACACCCTCTCCCCTGATGAAATAGATAGATTGCTGAAAATAGCAATGAAAAATAAATCCAATTTTTTTCAGTTTAAACATAGAATAGCCAGTAGAGAAATAAAAGATGTAAAAGTGTTTAGTTCACCCATGACATTTAATGGTGAATTATCTATGATACTTACTGTCTATGATAACACAGAACGTAAAAAAGCGGAAGAAGACCTTAAAAAAAATGAGGCGAAATTCAAACTACTATCGAATCTTACATTCGAAGGTATTGTTCTGCATCACAATGGAATAGCTATTGATGTGAACCTATCCTTTGCAAAAATATTTGGTTATACCTGCGAAGAGGTTATTGGCAAGAATCTTCTCAAACTAGTGGCTAAAAAAGAATATCACAGTACTATTTTGAAAAACATAAGTAAGAAATATGCTTTTCCCTATGAGGTAGTAGCTTTAAAGAAGGATGGAACAGAATTTCCTCTAGAAATAGAAGCAAGAAATATTGAGTTGGATGATAAGAAAATTCGTGTAGCTGCCGTTAGAGATGTCAGTGAACGTAAAATCTTTCAAAAAGAACTACAAAAGCAAAATAAAGAACTAACCATAGCGAAAGAAAAAGCAGAAGCAAGCGAAGATAAGTTTAGAGCAATAATAGATACCTCGTGCCACAAAAGACAAGCTCTTATCCATAATTGCGCACGATTTACGGAGTCCATTCACTGGCATTTTGGGCTTTACCGAATTATTAATGGAAAATATCCAAAGCCTTCCGCCAGAAAAGTCCAAGCGATATTTAAATATTATCAATTCCTCTGCTAAAACCTCGCTTACTTTACTAGATAACCTATTACATTGGGCAAAATCACAGACAGGACAAATCACATTTGCGCCAGAGAAAATAGTCTTATCCTCTGTTATTAAAGAAATCTTTGAACTCTCAAGTTCCAGTGCAAAAAGAAAATATATATCTCTAAATCACATTCAAACCGAAGAGATCGTTATTTTTGCAGATGTGGACATGATTAAAACTGTTTTAAGAAATCTCATATCCAATGCGATAAAATTTACGCGTCTACATGGTAAAATTGATGTTACAGCATCAAAAAAGAGTGATTCCATTGAACTTGAGGTGGCCGATAATGGGGTAGGTATGCGAGAAGAGATTCGTAATAAGCTGTTTGATTTTCGGACCAATAAATCGACCACTGGAACAGCAAATGAGAGTGGTTCAGGGCTAGGCTTAATGCTTTGTAATGAATTTATTGAAAAGCATGGTGGTAAAATTGGAGTAGAGAGCGAATTAGGTAAGGGAAGTATCTTTAAAATTCAATTACCTTTGCAAGCCTAAAAAAGCATAAGAGAAATCACATATGCTACTTATAAAAACGCCCCTTGAATATTTAATATTCAAAGGGCATTTTTAATGGCAGATGTTTACTTATTTATGAGTAAGTATCCAAAGCTCAACTATCTCTGAATCGCGTCTACTAAGATCGCGTCTAGTTTTGTCAGAAGCAGCTTTCACCGTTTTTGTATAGCATTTCTCTAATTGAAAACGTCCCCCCCTAGAGATCTCCTTTTTGATAGGATGCTCATTCGTTACATGGGTTATATGTGCTAAGTTAGAGAATAAGAGTACCAACTTCCCATCGGGTAGAAGATGCTCTTTAGCAGCAGCAAAGAAATCAGGAAAGAGGTTCTCGTCATAATAAATAGCACTGTCTAAGTTGCCCGCATCGTGAGTAGCTGGTAACCAAGGCGGATTAAAAACAATCAGTTCCGTTTGTTTCTCAAATTTGCCAAAGAGAGCAGCATAATCTAGCTCAATTTTGCGAGAGAGCTTAGTATCTCCCATAAACTCCGTTAATCCAACAATAGCATTCGGATTTGTATCCGTGCCAAACACCTTTTGAAAACCATGTTGAACCATCTGAAGTGAGAGAACTCCACTGCCACAACCAACATCGATTGCCGTTTTTTTAGCTCCAGTGTAATGCTTCAAAAAATTATCAAAAAGCACCAAATGGTCAAAACGGGTAGGGAAATAGGTGCCGTAATAGGGGTATAGCTTGTTGCGTAACACCGGAATAGAGATACCATTTTTGTACCATTGCCAAGCACTATTTAGTCCCTGTACTTGTGGAAAAGGCAATAAAAAATCCTCCGTTTCTGGATAGAGTTTCTCTAACCATCCAATGGTGGGAGCTTTACTCACTACCAATTGGTGATGTACCACCTCTAGTAAAATAAGATTGGATAGCTTACGATAGGCTGCTCTTTGTGCACTCTGTTGTTCAAATGTGTCCGAACGAAACTTCTTATTAAGATGCGCATTCAGGGCATTTAGAAGAATCAATCCATTGTTATAGAGCTCGGTCACTATAATTGGATTACCTGCTTCTAGGGCTTTAATAGCAAACTTAACATTGGTATCCTGGCGGAATACCTTTAGTGGTTTGTCCGAAAAAACAGGCTCTGGCCTATTCACTTTTATATCTGTTATCATTATTCGTTTTACTTTTGTACAAAATAACGCAATTATTTCCATTAACACCTAAGAATCATAGGTTTATTAAAGAAACAGTGTAAAAGAATAGTTGTTGTGCAACAAAATAGAAAAACTTTTTATGAAAAGCTACAATTGCATCCTAATAGTTAACCTGTTCTTTTAATTCAAAGCTTTTTTCTTGCACTTCCACACCATTCATAAGAATACGTACAATATGCTGTCCGGTATGAAATTTCCTAGTAGTAATCCATTTAAAAGATTGTTTCCGGTGGATTGTTGTTTTCGATTGAGGCGCATAAGCCTTTTCGCTGATTTTGTACACTTTCTTGGAGAGCGTACCATTTTTCTTTTGGCAATAGATGGCGTACTCCAGTCGGATCTTTTCGCTTTTTGCTGAATGGTTATGTAGATCAAAACTAAACTCTAAATCATCCCCAATGGTAATGGTGTTAGAAGTTAGTCTTAAATTGATTAGCTCCATGTTTACAGGAGAATAGGAGTCAAAGAGTTGCATAACCTCCTCGTTACCAGTCTTTAGCAAGGTGCGACAAGCGTGTTTAACTATCCAATCCGTTTCTTTCAATTTTCCCTTCCATTCTTTAGCAATAGCAATAACCACTTTGGGTCTTTATCGTGTTTTGCTCGTAGTTTGCATTCGTTGCACCTGTGTTTTTTCATCTTAATTCTTTTTTAATATTTAATATAAAACATTTCTTTTCTTCTGAATAGCTAGCGATTCTTTAGCCCATTCCACAAATTCATCCGCATCCTCAAACACATCAGGTGGAACATTGTAAAAGGAGAGTACTGTAGCATTGCTTTTAAACGGTTTTAGCTGCGAAGAGCCATTTTTTATATATTTATCTATGTTTGTATCATCCACTTTCAGGTAAACCACATCGTTCGCAATCATGCCAAATGCCAATTCATCCCGATAGAGAGCTGCACCGCCAAACATACGTTTTATTTGTATGTTACCCCAATCCGATAGCTGGTCGAGCACATATTGTATAAAGTCATTCGATACTGCCATGTTGTTTTTTTAAGTTATAGCGTAAAACAGATGCCTAAAAGAGGCCTGAAAATAGTGCTTTAAATGTAAGATAATCGATTATTGCTTTCTTGCATATAATTTAGAGGCCATCCAAGCTCCAATTATCATTTCTAGTCAAGCAATAGCGCATAAAAGTACAGCTGTACTCCATACCCCTAAGCCCGTATTTACACTAGCAATCCAAAACACACCAATCGTTGCAAAGGCAGTAGTAGTTCCAGAAATAAGAATTGATTTAAAACAAAGCATTGCTGACTCCCATAGGACCAATTGGAATTCTACCTGCAAAAAAAACTTCCATTAAAGGAAATGCCACAAACATTGCCCTTGCTACTTCTGCCACATTTATCTAGATACTAGTGAGCAACGTGAAAATTACAAATTGTTTAAAATTGAAATTCATGTTTTTCATATTCTTTTTTATTTAGACAACAAAGTTACGTATAGTAAAGCAATTTCCTCGTTGATATTAGCTAAGAAATTTACTTATTTTAGGATTTTCTCCAATATCTTTTGTAACTTTCCACTATCAAAAATAGAGAGAGATAACAAAAGAACAAAAAGAAAAAGCGGCACTGGAGAGCCAGAAAATAGCGGATAATATGCATCCGATTAAGCACCGCATTGTTGTTTTTAGTGGAAAAGGCGGCGTAGGCAAAACCACCGTAAGTGTGAATCTATCTTATGGTTTGCAGCTACATGGGTTCCAAACCGGTATTCTTGATGCCGACATCACAGGGCCCAATGTGCCTAAGATGATGGGCGTGCAGGG
>JAQWAN010000149.1 GCA_028707655.1 Bacteroidaceae bacterium | reverse complement strand
ACAGCAACAATTACTGTACAAAGTAACAGCTCTAATGAGACTGCACAATATCGCACTGGTAATTTCCATTTAATAGCTGTTTCCGATCCCTCTATTACAGCAGAGGTAACTGTTTCTCAACGGTCGAATCTTATTCAAGCACCTACAAGCTTAACGGCTAACTTAGCAAACAACCAAATTCAGTTGTCGTGGGTTGCCCCAAAAGAGGGTAGTGCTATCTTTTCCGAAGGTTTTGAAACACCCGACAATCACAATGGCTGGATGATTAATAATGCCGGAGATAGAGGCTGGTGGTGGACCGCTTCTTCTAAATACCATTTGTCTTATTCTGGTAGTTATTTAGGTCATATGAAAGATTCTTTTTACGATGAACATCAAGATGAATGGCTCATTTCACCTAGTTTCTCCAATGGAAAAACCTTAACATTCTTCTCTCGTTCAACTGCACCTCAAAAGAATAATGCTGCTAATCTTTACTATGTAAAAGTAAGTAACGATGGTGGTGCTACTTGGACCAATGCATGGGATTTGAAAAAGGATTGCTATGTAGTTAATAAGTATGTGCGTGTAGATATTGATTTATCTCCCTATACCTCTGACAATATGAAGATTGCTTTTCATGCCTATGATACCAATAATACTGGTTTATCCTATTGGTGGGATATAGACGATATCGCTGTATTTCCACAGGTAGAAAATTCACTCGTTAAGAAATATGCTATCTATAGAACTGGAACAAAGATAGGGGAGTCTACCTCTACTACTTTTGTAGATACCACTCCGCTTACAGGCGATAATGTATATACCGTTAGAGCCGTTGGTGATTTTGGGGATACCCCCGATTCTGAAGCAATTACCATTAACTATGCTGGCGATGGTGTAGAAGAAACATTTGCTGCAGATTTATCTGTTAGTTGCAACGATAAACAATTAACCATAGAGAGTGCAGCAACCATTGCTCAGTTGTCTATTTACTCTGTTCAAGGTAATCTGCTATTAACTGAGCCATTGCATACCACTGTTGCTACAACAGACATTCATAGCCTGTCTACTGGCGTTTATTTACTTTCTGTAACGCTTGAAGAGAGCAATCAAACCGTTGTACGAAAATTGATTGTTCGCTAAAAATAAAAAGACACTTCTTATCTGAAGTATACCTATAGAAAAAGCCCCTCAAAGTAATCTTTGAGGGGCTTTCTTATAAATAATGCCATTCATAAAAGGATATACAATCTATCGAGCTGTTTACCTTTTATCATTTTCAGCGAACCAAACAGAGTTGTGTTCAACTTTTCTTAGCATAGTGTTTATTTGAGTAAACTATTAGGGTCAAGATTGGTTGCTTCGATATCTTTAAAATAGCGATAAGTACCTACCTTTAATTCTTCTGATGCAGCGTCATCACATACAATGATACCATTCTGATGTAGTTGTAGTGCACTGATGGTCCACATTTGTGTGATAGAACCCTCTACTGCATGATATAAAGCACGTGCTTTGTTGTGTCCATTTACAATGATAAGCACCTCTTTAGCTGCTAAAACAGTGCCAACACCTACTGTTAATGCTGTTTTAGGTACATTAGCAACATCGTTATCAAAGAAACGAGAGTTAGCTATGATAGTATCTGTTGTTAAGGTCTTGATACGTGTACGCGATGACAAAGATGAACCAGGCTCATTAAAAGCAATATGTCCATCAGGTCCAATACCTCCTAAAAATAGATCAATACCACCATATTCAGCAATCTTAGCCTCATATTGGTTGCATTCTTTTTCTAGGTCAGCAGCATTACCATTTAGGATATTTACATTCTCTTTTTTGATATCAACATGACTGAAAAAGTTGTTCCACATAAAGGAGTAATAACTTTCTGGATGACCTTGTGGAAGTCCCACATATTCGTCCATATTAAAAGTTACAACATTCTTAAAAGAAACCACTCCCTCTTTGTTGAGGTCAATCAACGATTTATACATACCTAGTGGTGAAGAACCTGTAGGTAAGCCCAACACAAATGGTTTTGCGCTAGTTGGTTTTGCCTTATTAATACATGCAGCTACATAGTTTGCTGCCCATTGCGAAATGTTTTGATAATCTGGTTGGATAATAAGTCTCATTTTGTTAATATTTTTTGGTTATATATAGTAATTATCAATGAATACATACAAGTACAAAAGTACTACTTTATATCCTTTTTTCAGCAAATTTTCCTTGATATGTTTTGCGCTCTTTCATTCTCTTCTTTACCTTCTCGGTGAATTCATAATTTTTCAGTCCCCATTTAGGTGCAATCAATAATTCTTTAGGCGATTGAGAGATAAATCGCTCCACCACAATGCCACTTCTTAAATGTTCAAGGTAATCAATCACTAAATCAACATACTCATCTACTTCATACAGATGAAAGGTAGAGGGGTCTGTTGCATACTCTTGAGCCATGCGTGTGCCCTTTATTAATTGTAATTGGTGCAGTTTAATGGTATCTATAGGCAGTGCTGAAATCTCATTGGCTTGCGACACAATACTGTCGTGCGTCTCGCCCGGTAGTCCTAAAATAACATGAACACCTATAGGGATTGCTTTTTCTGCTGTACGTTCAATGGTAGCTACCGTATCTGCAAAAGAATGTCCTCTGTTAATATGTCGTAGGGTTTCATCGTGCGTACTTTCTATTCCATATTCAATAAGAACAAAGGTTCTTTTTTGCAGCTCTTTAAGGTAATCGAGCAGTGCATCGGGCATACAGTCGGGTCGGGTGCCAATCACTAATCCAACGACACCATCAACGGCTATTGCCTCTTCGTATTTCGCTTTTAGCTGTTCGAGCTCTCCATAGGTGTTGGTATAGGCTTGGAAATAGGCCAGATAGCGCATAGCTGGATATTTCTTAGCAAAAAACTCTTTACCCTCTTCAAGTTGCTCTTTAATACTCTTTTCGGTTTGGCAATAAGCGGGGTTAAAGGTCTGATTGTTACAATAGGTACATCCTCCTGTTCCTATGCTCCCATCTCTATTGGGGCAGGTAAACCCCGCATTGATAGAGATTTTCTGTACTTTCCCAACAAAGTAGTTGGCTAAAAAGTTAGAGAGATTGGTATATAGATAGGGCACTGGTTTATCCATGATAGTAGATTCTTTTTACGCGTCGCGATATATTGGTGAATATTTCATAGGGTATGGTTGTTAACCAATTCGATAATTTACTAACAGGCAGTTGCTCGCCAAAAATGATAGCTCTGTCTCCCTCTTTACAATCAATATCTGTTACATCAATCATGCACACATCCATACAAATGTTGCCCACATATGGTGCTTCTCTTCCATTGACTAAACAATAACCCTTTCGGTTGCCCAAATGTCTGTTTAGTCCATCGGCATAACCAATAGGAATGGCAGCAATGCGAGAGTCCTTTTGTAACACACCCTCTCTTCCGTAGCCTACCGTCTCCTCCGCAGTTAGATTTTTAATCTCTAATATTGTGGTTTCTAAGGTTAACACATTGTTTAGTGTTTTATTGGTGATTGGGTCAATGCCGTAAAGACCTATGCCAATACGTACCGCATCATAATGTGCTTCAGGGAAACGCTCTATTCCTGCTGTATTACAGATATGTCTTTTAATTTGAAAACGAAAAGCATTTTGAATCATTGTCGATCCCTTTTCAAAACAAGCAATCTGTCCTCTCGTATAGGTATCCAAAGCAGGATTGTCACTACCTGCAAAGTGCGAAAAGATAGAGAGTGGAAAAACGGAACTTTGTGTACTCAGTAGTTGGATTAGTTTTGGTATCTCGTCTAGTGAGAATCCAAGTCGATGCATCCCAGTATCCAGTTTTATGTGCACAGGGAAGTTCGTAATTCCCGATTTGTTAGCCGCTTTAATAAAAGCTTTAAGCAGATAGAAGCTATAGATTTCCGGTTCCAATTGATGCTTAAACATGGTGTTGAATGCCGACAATTCGGGGTTCATGATGATAATAGGGCAAGTGATACCAGCATTACGTAGTTCAACCCCCTCATCTGCAACCGCCACAGCAAGCACATTCACCTGCTCCTCTTGTAGGGTTTTAGCCACCTCATAAGGACCAGCTCCATAAGCAGAAGCTTTCACCATACAGATAACATCTGTTTTAGGTTGTAACATTCCTCTGTAGTGATTTAGGTTCTTAACCACGGCATCCAAATCGATGGAGAGAATGGTTTCGTGTACCTTAAGCTCTAGTTGTTCTGTTATTTGTTCAAAATGGGAATTATGTGCCCCTTTAATCAATATGATTTGATTGGAGAGAGTCTTGCAGAGATCGGAGGCTAAAAAGCTCTCTGTGTTTGGAAAGAAATAGCTCTCCATAGAAAAACAGCGTTTGTTTTCAGAAATCTCCTTGCCGATGCCGATAAGACATTCCACCCCACGTAGATGTGCATATTGTGCTACCTCTTTGTAGAGAAGCTGTGAGCTTTGTCCTGTTTCAAATAGGTCCGAAATAATTAAAGTTGGTTTCAGCTTATTGCTCAATGCACGTCGATAGAGAAAATCGAGTGCTATATCTAGGGATACTAAATCGGAATTATAGGTGTCGTTAATTAAGGTACATCCATTTTTTCCCTCTTTCACCTCCATGCGCATGGTAATCTGCTCTAGATGTGCCATCCGTTCGGCAATAATTTCGGGACGAACCATCAGATAGAGGCATACCGCTAAACAATGAATGGAATTTTCAATAGAAGCATCATCAATAAATGGAATCTCATAACTATAATCTAGTTGTAGATATCTATATTGGATAAGGGTGGATTCTTCCTTTTTCTCGATACTCTGGATATACAAAGGCTTTTCTGTATCCTCTGTAGACCAAGCAATCTCTCGTGAGGAGAAGAGTGATTTTGCTATACAGTCTGAAATTAATTCATTATCGCTATTGTAAATAATCGTGTCACAATCTTTAAAGAGCAGCAGTTTCTCTAAGCATTTCTGCTGTAGGGAGCTAAAATTCTCTTGATGTGCGCCACTTAGGTTGGTAAAGATACCAATGGTAGGTTTGATAATCTCCTCTAAAACATTCATCTCCCCAACTTGCGAGATGCCCGCTTCAAAGATAGACAACTCGGTATCTTCATCCATATGCCAGACCGATAACGGAACACCAATCTGTGAGTTATAGCTACGTGGCGACCTCGTGATATGTTTGGACTCATATAAGAGTTGGTAGAGCCACTCTTTTACAATGGTCTTTCCGTTGCTACCGGCTATGCCTATCACTGGTGTCTCGAATTGTTGCCGATGCTTTTTGGTAAGCAGTTGCAAGGCGGCTAGTGTAGAGTCGACAATTAAGAAATTTGCTTTTTGGGCAAGAGATGGGTCGGGTAGTTCTTCTACCACAAAGTTACGAACTCCTTTTTTGAACAGTTCTTTGATATATTTGTTCCCATTATTACGTTGACTCTTAAGTGCAAAAAAAAGAGTTTTAGCAGGGTAACAGAGCGATCGGCTATCTGTAAGTAACCAATCAATTTCCGCTGGTATAGCACCACTACGCGTGGCTTG
>JAQWAN010000148.1 GCA_028707655.1 Bacteroidaceae bacterium | reverse complement strand
CTGGAGATGCCATGCTTATTTTGGCCTATCGTTATTTGTTTCAACAATTGGACCCCTCTTGTGCATCAGTAGTACAACAACTTTTTACAGATACTGCCCTAGAGGTTTGCGAAGGACAACAGCTCGATTTGGAATTTGAACATCGACGAGATGTAAAAGAGGCTGAATACATGACTATGATTCGTTTGAAAACAGCGGTTCTATTAGCGGCTAGTTTGAAGATGGGTACACTCCTAGCACATGCATCTGCTGCAGATGCTGATGCGCTTTATAATTTTGGTATTGGTGTTGGGCTAGCTTTTCAACTTAGAGACGATTTGTTAGATGTGTATGGTGACCCTGCTGTTTTTGGTAAGAAAAATGGGGGCGACATCTGTGCTAACAAAAAAACCTATATGCTTATCAAGGCCTTAGAAGTGGCCGATGATGCTACTTGTTTGGAACTCAACCGATGGATAGATAAGAAAGCGTTTGATCCTATTCAGAAAGTGGCAGCTATTACTGCTATTTACGATCAACTAAAGATTAGAGAATTCTGTGAGATAAAGATGAAAATGTGTTACGATCAAGCTCTTTCCTCTTTGGCTGCAGTCTCTCTCCCTGCTGCAAAAAAACAAAACCTATTAGATTTTGCCGAACATTTAATGTTTAGAACTACATAAGATTATATAATATGCCTTATAGACGATTACCTAAAACGGACGCTGCTCGTCTTAAAGCTTTGTCTACTGCTATTCGAAAATTCAATTCGTCTAAAGATTTGGTGTTTTCGTATAAGCTTTTTGCGGAGATTGATTTACTCTTTCCTCGTTTTCAGCAAGTGCATACTTATTATAAGCAGTGTTACCACAATCAAGTAGTCTCTAGTAGAAAACACCAGAACAATTTAAAGACTGCTCGATTGTATATCTCTCATTTTATTCAGGTGCTGAACCTGTCTGTTATCCGTGGCGAAATAAGTGCCGCTAAAAAGGCACTCTATAAATTGCCGGAGAACAGTACGAATGTTCCCGATTTAACGAGTGAAAAAGCCCTCCTTATGTGGGGTGAAAATATTATTGAAGGCGAACAGAAAAGATGTGCCGATGGTCGTTTAATTAGATTATCTAACCCCTCTATTGCTAAGGTGAGGGTTTATTACGACCTTTTTAAAGACTCTTATGAGAAACAACAAAACTTGCAGGATTTAACAGCAGCTAATCTGCAAAATGTAGCAGCAATGCGCCAAGAAGTAGACGATTTATTACTTGCTGTATGGAACGAAGTGGAGCATTTCTATGCCGACCTGCCAACAGAAGAGCGCGTTAATAAGTGTCGTGCTTACGGTGTTGTTTACTATTATCGAAAAGGAGAACAAGATTAAAGTTATGAGATTTATAGATACACATACGCATCCCTTTGTGGAGGAATTTGATGCCGATAGATCAGCTGTTATAGAACGAGCGCTAGCGGCAGATGTCCGTGCATTATTACTTCCTAATATTGACCTGTCTACGGTAGAGCCTTTACTCTTGCTTTGCAAGCAATATCCAAAACATTGTTTTCCCATGATGGGACTGCACCCTACATCGGTGGGAGAGGATTATGTTGCGGTGTTGGATAAGATGGTATCTCTTTTAGATTGTTCTACTTCTTATGTTGGAATAGGCGAGATTGGTATGGACCTTTATTGGGATAAACAGTTTTGTAAACAACAAGCGGATGCTTTTGAAAAGCAGCTACAGTGGTCCATCGCTTATCAATTACCCGTCTCTATTCATTCCCGAGCAGCTGTTCAAGAGATAGATGCTGTGATGAAACGATATATGGATACACCCATTAAAGGTGTTTTTCATTGTTTTTCTGGCAATTTAGAGGAGGCCGCACTATTGTTGAAATATCCAAATTTTAAGTTGGGCATAAATGGCGTAGCAACCTTTAAAAATGCAGGCTTAGCGGAGGTGTTACCCGCCATCCCATTAGAGAAATTAGTACTCGAAACCGATGCGCCTTATCTCTCTCCTGTTCCCTTTCGGGGTAAGCGTAACGAATCCTCTTATCTGCCCTATATTCTCAAAAGAATAGCTGCTATTTATCATAAAGAGGAGGAAGAAGTTGCCTCTGTTATCTGGAATAACACTTTAGCAGTATTCTCTTTGGAACATTTGGCGGGTTCTCTTTAAAGTTTATTAATTTTATGTGAATATTCATCATTTATACGTAATAATACTTTTGTGGATGAAAAAATAGATACATTTGTGCCAGAAATCGTTTGGCATTCATGTTTTTTTTGTAATTTGCAGCCGATTTCAAAACTAAGGTGTAATTTACATTATTAAGTAGAAGGAGAGGTGCTCGAGTGGCTGAAGAGGCACGCCTGGAAAGCGTGTATACGCCAAAAGCGTATCGCGGGTTCGAATCCCGCTCTCTCCGCAAGAAAATTTTAAATAAAAACAAATAGTAACAATTAATTATTCAAATCTTAAAAATTAGACACACAATGAAAAAGTTATTTGCAATTCTTGCAGTGATGGGAGCCATGACATTTGGCTTGTCTCAAAGCGCTTTAGCTGATGATGCAGCAAAAGAACCTGCCGCTACAGAGCAATCAGTTGATAAAGCAGCTGTAACTGCACAAGCTCAAGTTCCTAATCAATCAACGGTTCAAGTTGACGAAGAGGGCGAAGGTATCCATAAAGCTTTAAAGACAAAGTTTATTGAGGGTACTGCTTCTTTTATGAGTTTAGTATCAATTGCTTTAGTGATTGGTTTGGCTTTCTGTATTGAGAGAATTATCTATTTAAGTTTAGCTGATATCAACACAGAGAAACTATTGAAAAAAGTAGAATCAGCTTTGGAAAAAGGTGATGTTGAAGCTGCAAAAGCTATCTGTCGTTCGACAAGAGGACCTGTTGCTTCTATCTTCTATCAAGGTTTGATGCGTATTGACCAAGGTATTGATGTAGTAGAGAAATCTGTTGTATCTTATGGTGGTGTACAAGCTGGTTACTTAGAAAAAGGATGTTCTTGGATTACATTGTTTATCGCAATGGCTCCATCTTTAGGTTTCTTAGGAACTGTAATTGGTATGGTACAAGCTTTTGATAAGATTCAAAAAGTAGGTGATATTTCTCCAACGGTTGTTGCTGGTGGTATGAAAGTTGCTTTGATTACAACTATCTTTGGTTTGATCGTAGCATTGATCCTTCAGTTATTTTATAATTATATCTTGGCTAAGATTGAGAGTATTACTAGTAACATGGAAGACTCTTCTATCTCTTTATTAGATATGGTTATCAAATACAATTTGAAATATAAAAAATAAGTAGAAATGACTAAGTTATCATATAGAATTTCATACTATGTTTTATACGCACTCTTTGTAGTTATCGTTGCTGTATTGGCAATGTTCTACTTCAGCGGGTTCGGCCAAACAGTAAGTATGAATGGCGAGACATTCGTTTGTCCTGCCTATACTGACCTTTTACTTGGCTTGGTTTATGGTGTTCTTGGACTTTGTGTTGCGGTAACTTTGTTTGCTGCTGTTGCACAATTTGGTTCTGCATTGATAGCTAATCCTGTAGAAGCGGTGAAATCGTTATCGGGAATAATTCTTTTAGTAATTCTTTTGGGAATTACATATTCTATGAGTTCTGACGCAGGAGTTCTTACTGGAGACGGTCTTTATACAGACGCTTTCTGGTTGAAGATTTCTGGTATGCTTCTCCAATCTGTTTACTTCTTGCTTGGATTTACTATCTTTGCAATCATAGCTGGCAGTGTAAAGAAAATGTTTTCTTAATATAGAATTATCCAATTAAACAAATAAAAGAATGGCAAAAGGAAATAGAAAAGTACCTGATATTAATTCAAGTTCAACGGCCGATATTGCATTCTTGTTGCTGATATTCTTCTTAATAACCACTTCAATGGATACTGACCGTGGTTTAGTGAGAAAACTACCACCACCACCTGAAAAGGACCAGAAACAAACGGATATGGTGGCTAAGAAACGTAATGTATTGATTGTAAAGATCAACATGAACAATGAAATCATGTGTGGTGATTCATATATTACTGTAGATCAGCTGAAAAATCGTGTCAAAGAGTTTATTCTCAATGAAAACGGTGACGAGAATCTACCTGAATTAAGTGAAAAAAACATCCCTATCTTCGGAAAGGTAATGCTAACAGCAAAACATGTTATTTCACTTCAGAATGACCGTGGAACTAGTTATGATGCATACATTGGCGTTCAGAACGAGATTGTTGCAGCATATAATGACTTAAGAAATGAGGTTTCTCAAAAACAATTTGGTAAATCTTATAGTGAATTGACAGAAGATCAGCAAGCTGCTGTTCGCCAGTATTATCCTCAGAAGATATCTGAGGCAGAACCTAAATCATATGGAGGAAAGTAATGGGAAAATTTAATAAATCGGGTAAGAAAGAAATGCCTGCGTTGAATACGTCTTCATTGCCTGACCTTATCTTTACTCTCTTGTTCTTCTTCATGATTGTAACAACCATGAGAGAGGTAACATTGAAAGTACAGTTTAGAGTGCCTTCAGCTACTGAGACCGAGAAGCTTGAGAAGAAGTCATTGGTTACGTTTATCTATGTAGGTAAACCAACTCAGGAGTTCATCAATAAGATGGGTGCTGGTACACGTATTCAGTTGAACGATGCCTTTGCTGAGGTATCACAGGTTCAAGATTATATCATACAAGAAAGAGCAAATATGGCTGAAGCAGATCAACCATTTATGCAAGTTTCTTTAAAGGTTGACAAAGATTGTAAGATGGGTATCGTTACCGATATCAAGCAAGCATTACGTCAAGCTTATGCTTTAAAGATCAATTATTCTGCTGCGCAACGCCAGTAGTCTATATTATCTAGATAAAAAAAACCACTAAGAAAAAATCTTAGTGGTTTTTTTATTTAGTAGCCTGTTTGTTTTTTAACTGAATAGCCTGTGTTCTATTTTGTTGCGAGTAACTTTGGTTTACTTTCTCCTAATCGAGATGTATTTAATTTGATTTAAACACGATTCATCGAAATCTCTTTTTTTCTCCAAAAAAATAATTAACTTTGCGCAAATTTTAGAACATAAATAGTAACCATGGCACATCATAATTTAGACCATCTAGATGAACAAATCTTGAAACAGATCGTTGCAAATGCACGAATTCCTTTTCTAGAAGTTGCACGTGTGTGTAATGTTTCTGGTGCAGTAATTCATCAACGTATACAGAAACTTAATAATTTAGGGATATTAAAAGGCTCACAATATATTTTAGACCCTCAAAATGCGGGATTTGAAACCTGTGCTTTTATTGGTATTTTCTTAAAAGATCCTTCGCAGTTTGATGCTGTATTAGCTGCTCTAAAAGATATGCCCGAAGTTGTGGAGTGTCATTATACCACGGGTAAATACGATATGTTTATCAAAATATATGCACGTAACAATCAGCACCTGTTGAGCTTTATTCACGACAAGTTGCGGACACTTAATTTAGATAGTACAGAAACATTGATTTCTTTTAACGAAGCGATTAACAGACAACCTACCG
>JAQWAN010000147.1 GCA_028707655.1 Bacteroidaceae bacterium | reverse complement strand
ATCAGCTTCGTTCTGAGCTACGTAGAAAATCGGGAGATAATGCTGGAGCTAAATCGGATGAAGATGTGATACTGCAAGCTAATATAAAACGTTTTAGTCAAAGTAATAGTAAGCAAGATTCTTCTGAAAAGACTCGTAAGAAATCGGATAAGAACCTCAAAAACTATCGTAAACTGATGGTGGATGATGAGCAGGAAGATAATAAGTACGAGAGTGCTTATAGGGGCAAGATACAGGATAAAAAGGTGAAAGTACAACTGGAAAAGATGTTTGTACTCTCTTATTATCAAAAGATAGAGGAGATTAAACGACAGGTCAATTACTATCGCGCTATAGATGAGCTGAACCAAACAGCAAAATTGCCCAACAGATTGCTCATTACAAATAGAGAACGAGCACTGGGGGATAAAGAGATAAAAGAACAGTTTATTGCTATTGAGGAAACATCGGCACGTATTGCGGATAATCCCACTACGATGCTCTATTTTAGACGGTCAATGAATTATTATCTAGTGCAAGATTTTGAGAATGCAATTGCCGACTTAACGAAGTTACTCGTACAAAATGACACTTTCTTTCCTGCTTATTTTCAACGCGCTTTGATACGATATAAACAGCTGGAATATAAAAAAGCAAATAGACAACCTAGTCTTGAGGGACAACTAGAGGTGGCAAACACAAGTGCTGTGGACTACGAAATTGTTAGAAACGATTTAGATAAAGTGATTGAATTAGCGCCAGATTTTGTGTATGCTTATTACAACAGAGCAAATCTACTCACTCTACTCGAGGATTATCCAGCAGCTCTTGTGGATTATAGCAAGGCAATAGAACTTTATCCTAATTTTTCTGAAGCTTATTATAATAGGGGATTGACCTATTTATATACGGGCGACAAGAAAAGAGCTTTTGACGATTTAAGTAAGGCTGGAGAGCTAGGAATAGCACTTGCATACAATGTGCTGAAGAAATTTGCAGGTCACGATGAATATTAATGGTACAATCTGGTGCAGAGTAAAAAAGATTTCATTATTTTTGCAGTAGAGATATAGAAATAGTAAATTAATCAAGATATGATAAAAATAACTTTTCCCGATGGATCGGTTCGTGAATATGAGAAAAACGTCACAGGACTAGAGATCGCAGCGAGTATTAGTTCGCGTTTGGCGAAAGAGGTATTAGTTTGTGAAGTTAATGGCAAGTTAACAGAATTAAATACACCGATTGAAGAAGATGCTGCTTTTGTTTTACATAAGTGGGAGGATGAACAGGGTAAACATGCTTTCTGGCATACAAGTGCTCATTTACTAGCTGAAGCACTACAAGAACTGTATCCTGGTATTCAGTTTGGTATTGGACCAGCTATTGAAAATGGATTCTACTACGATGTGGATCCAGGAGAGACAGCTATCAAAGATGCTGATTTTGCTAAGATTGAAGCTAAAATGACAGAGCTAGTTGCTAGAAAAGAGGCAATTGTACGTAAAAATATAAGTAAAGCGGACGCTTTAAAAGAGTTCTCGGCTAAAGGAGAAACCTATAAGTGTGAGTTGATTAATGACCTAGAAGATGGACAAATCACTACCTATACACAAGGTGATTTTACAGACCTATGTAGAGGACCTCATTTGATGAATACTGCACCTATTAAGGCGGTAAAAATCCTTTCGGTAGCTGGTGCTTACTGGCGCGGTCAAGAAGATAGAAAACAGATGACACGTATATACGGTATCACATTCCCTAAAAAGAAAATGTTGACCGAGTATATGGAACTATTAGAGGAGGCTAAAAAAAGAGACCATAGAAAAATTGGTAAAGAAATGGAACTCTTTATGTTCTCTGAAACAGTTGGTAAGGGTTTGCCTATGTGGCTACCTAAAGGTACTGCACTACGTATACAATTAGAGGAGTTCTTGAAAAAAATTCAAAAACAATTTGGTTACGAACAGGTGATGACACCACATATTGGTAATAAAGAGCTATATGTTACATCTGGCCATTACGCTAAATATGGTAAAGATTCGTTCCAACCTATTCGCACACCAGACGATGACGAGGAGTATTTGTTGAAACCTATGAACTGTCCTCACCACTGCGAAATTTATAAATACAAACCACATTCTTATAAAGATCTTCCTTTGCGTTATGCTGAGTTTGGTACTGTGTACCGCTATGAGCAGAGTGGCGAACTACACGGTTTAACACGTGTGAGAAGCTTTACACAAGATGATGCGCATATCTTCTGTAGACCAGACCAAGTAAAAGAGGAGTTCTTAAGTGTTATGGACATTATCTTTATCATCTTTAAAGCACTCGATTTTGAGAACTTTGAAGCGCAAATATCCTTACGGGATAAAGTAAATAGAGATAAATACATCGGTAGCGATGAGAACTGGGAAAAAGCGGAGAATGCAATCATCGAAGTCTGTAAAGAAAAAGGACTGAATGCGAAGATTGAATATGGTGAAGCTGCTTTCTATGGCCCTAAACTAGACTTTATGGTGAAAGATGCACTAGGAAGACGCTGGCAGTTGGGTACTATTCAAGTGGATTATAACTTGCCTGAACGTTTCAAATTGGAATACATGGGTACGGATAATCAAAAACATAGACCTGTGATGATTCATAGAGCTCCATTTGGTTCTATGGAACGATTTGTTGCTGTGCTTATTGAACATACTGCTGGAAAATTCCCTTTGTGGCTTACACCAGACCAAGTAGCTATTTTGCCTATTAGTGAGAAATTTAATGACTATGCTAATAAGGTTAAAAAATACCTGATGGCTAACGATATTCGCGCTATTGTAGACGATCGTAATGAAAAAGTGGGTAGAAAAATACGTGATAATGAGTTAAGTCATATCCCTTATATGCTCATTGTTGGAGAGAAAGAAGCAGAAGAAGGTATGGTTTCAGTGCGAAAACAGGGTGAAGGAGACCAAGGATGCATGAAATTTGAGGCATTTGCTGAAAAAATAGCACAAGAAGTGCACGATATGACAAATAAATGGTAACTTTGCGCAAACATTTATTGGTGGGTCTTTTAAATATACTAAAAACAATTAAAAAAAACACCTTAGACTTTTAATAATGAAGAATCAGACAGGAAGAGGATTAAGAATTAACAACGATAGGTTAAGTAATAAACACAGACTTAACGAACAGATTCGTGCAAAAGAGGTACGTATAGTAGGGGATGAAGTAGAACCAAATGTATACCCATTGTTAAAGGCACTCCGAATGGCCGAAGAAAGAGGGATGGATTTAGTTGAAATATCACCTAATGCAGAACCTCCTGTTTGTAGAATTATTGGATACTCAAAATTTCTATATCAATTAAAAAAACACCAGAAAGAGCAAAAAGCTAAACAAGTAAAAGTGGATGTAAAAGAGATTCGTTTCGGACCTCAAACAGATGCGCATGACTATAATTTTAAATTAAAACATGCTATTAACTTTTTACAGAGTGGTGACAAAGTAAAGGCTTATGTGTTTTTTAAAGGACGTTCTATCTTGTTTAAAGATCAAGGTGAAGTTCTTTTACTACGTTTTGCTAACGATTTAGAACAGTATGCTAAAGTAGAGCAAATGCCTGTTCTTCAAGGAAAACGAATGACTATTTTCTTTTCTCCTAAGAAAAAATAGGGGAGTAGAAAAGCAAATTGCAAACTAAGATAATGTGTAACGCGCAGGTATATGCGTTGCCATTCTAATTTAATAATTATTTAAAATTTAGTAAGATGCCAAAGATCAAAACTAATTCCGGTTCTAAAAAAAGATTTACTCTTACCGGGACAGGTAAAATCAAGCGTAAACATGCGTTTCACAGTCATATTTTGACAAAGAAGACAAAAAAACAAAAGAGAAATCTTTGCAAGTCAGGTTTAGTTCATAAAACTAATCTTGCTCAAGTAAAGCAACTTCTTGTATTGTAAGTAGCCTAATAAAAAAGAAACGTAATTTTTAAGTATTAACCGAATGTATTTAGCTATCAAGATCGTTATAAAACGACGCTAACATTCAAAAAGATTAAAACTATGCCAAGATCAGTGAATCATGTTGCTTCTAGAGCAAAAAGAAAGAAAATTCTAGGTTTAACCAGAGGTTACTACGGAGCCAGAAAAAATGTTTGGACTGTAGCTAAGAATACCTGGGAGAAGGGTTTGACTTATGCTTACCGCGACCGTAAGAACAAAAAAAGAACTTTCCGCGGGTTATGGATCCAACGTATTAATGCTGCCGCTCGTTTAGAGGGAATGTCTTATTCTCGTTTAATGGGTGCTCTTCACAAAGCTGGAATCGAAATCAACCGTAAGGTTTTAGCAGATTTAGCTATGAACCATCCTGAAGCTTTTAAAGCAATTGTTGCTAAAGTAAAGTAATTTCTATTATATTATAATAGCGAACAGAAAGAGGACTTTTTAAGTCCTCTTTTTTTGTTTAATTTTTTGCTTTATGTTAAAGTATAAATATAGGCCTATATTCCTTGTATAAGTTAACTAGAATATATATATTTGTACAAAGAATATTAGCCGCATTGGTCGAATTGGGAAACTCAACATTTTACCAAAAACCGAGACAAGCTTCTAGCTTTAATGGCGGGCCACAATCGAAAGATGCGAAAGCCAGTGGATTACAGAGAGGCAGAGCACTCAAATCTTGTTACACGGAGTTTTGTCATTTTTCCGCTAGTGCGGCTTCTATATTCTTTTTTTATTTACCCTCCTATCTCTTTTCAATCATTACATCTTCTTCTACTATCATTGCTAATGATTGTGCTACAACCTACTGAATGGTTGTTCTTTGTGCCAATAAAGAACGAAAGCGCCAGAAGAATATATTAAACAAAACAACATGAAAAAATCAATTTTATTACTTGTACTCTTGGTTACAAGCCTATTTACAATGGCTCAAAACAAAACGCTATACGCTTTTAGTGCCAAAACAATAACTGGCGAAACATTCGATTTCTCCTCTTTAAAGGGGAAGAGAGTAATGATTGTTAATACGGCTTCCAAATGTGGCTACACGCCACAATATGAGCAATTACAGGAGCTCTTTGAAACCTACGGTGATGACAAGTTTACAATTATCGGATTTCCATCTAATAATTTCTTCCACCAAGAACCAGGTACCAATTTAGAGATTAGTCAGTTTTGCACTAAAAACTATGGGGTCACTTTTACTATGATGGAAAAGATTGCAGTAAAAGGTAAAAAGATACACCCTTTGTATAAGTGGTTGACTAAGAAGTCGGAAAATGGTGTGCTGAATGCTCCTGTAAAATGGAACTTCCAGAAATTTTTAATCGATGAAAATGGTAATGTTGTAGGTTATGCAAAAACAAAGGAAAAACCTAATAGCAAACGTCTGGTTAAATGGATTGAAACGGGAATACTGGAGGAATAAATAACTACCTCGTAAAGTAGTATAAGAAAATTATAAGATACATAGAATAAAAAAGGCATCCTATCATTACGATAGGATGCCTTTTTGTGTGACCCTGACAGGATTCAAACCTGTAACCTTCTGATCCGTAGTCAAATGCTCTATTCAGTTGAGCCACAGGGCCATT
>JAQWAN010000146.1 GCA_028707655.1 Bacteroidaceae bacterium | reverse complement strand
GATTTAGTGGTGCAGGTAAAAGAGGTACAACTACAAGATAGCCTACAACGTGTTGCGTCCATGGACAAAGAGGAGCAGATGCAACTCATCGACCGACTTATTAATGAGGTGATGGAAGAGGAGCGATTGGCAAAAGAGGAGGAGCAATTAGCCCTAAAAAAGGAACAGCGCGACAAATTTATGGCAGACAACCCCAATCTAAGAAACCAAACAACAACACCAACTACTAATATGCCTATTGCCGACAAGTCGTGGTATTTCTACAACACACAACTGGTGGCACAGGGAAAAAACACCTTTAAACAACGTTGGGGCAATAGAAAACTGGAAGATAATTGGAGACGACATAACAAGATGGTAGTAGCTATTGACCAAGAAGAGAGTTACGACTACGACGAAAAGGAGGAAACCGATTCATTGACAGAGGTAGATCCAAAAGCAGCAAAAGTTGTAGAGGCTAGCAATGACAATAAGAATCCCGCTTTTTATCTTAAAAATCTACCCACAACAAAAGAGCAGATAGCAGCATCCAACAAACTTATCATGAATGCTATGTTTGAGATAGGCATGATTTATAAGGATAAATTAGAGGACCTATCGCTTGCACAAACGGCGTTTGAAGAGTTAATACATCGTTTCCCAGACTTTCCTAAGATGGACGAGGTGTACTATCAACTCTATCTGATGAATGCGGGTAGAAAACAACAACTATTGGCCAACCAATATAAAGAACTGCTCACACTGCACTATCCAAAGAGCAACTATACATTGATGATTAATGATCCAGACTTTATTAGAGATGCTGTATATGGCAAACACTTAGAAGATTCACTCTATGCTGCCACGTATACGGCCTACACCAAAGAGGATTATGGTACCATTAACGCCAATTACCAATATGCACTAAAAAAATATCCTATGGGACAACATCTGCCCAAATTTATGTTTCTACACTGCATGAGCTTATTGGAAAATAAACAAACCACGGCTTTTCTTACAGAGCTCAAAAAATTGGTAACCGCCTACCCCACAAATGAAATAACCGAACTAGCCTCACACATCATTAAGGGACTTCAAAATGGACGCTTGCTCGCAGAAGACAGCGGTCCGCTTGGCTCTATATGGAAGCGTAGTAACCGACTAAGCAAAGCGGGTATAGCTAAAAACGATAGTACCCTACCTCCATTTACAGTAGAAAGAAAAACGCCTTATCTGCTAGTCTTGGCCTACGAAAAGGGAAAAATAAACGAAAATCTACTACTTTACGAGGTGGCTCGCTACAATTTTTCTAACTTCGTTCTCAAAGACTTTACACTCAACTTTCAAGAGGAGAAAGGTATAGGAATGCTAAAAATAGGTAGTTTCAACCATTTTGAAGCCGCTTATCGCTATCAGAAAAAAATCTATTCCGATAAAACCATGGCCCATAAGCTAAGTGGATTAAGAGCAATTATCATATCCACCGATAACCTGGAGCGACTGCTTACCTATTATAGCTTTGACGATTATAACGATTTCTATAAAAAACAATTCTCTACTATTGAGGTAAAAGAGCTAGATATTCCCTACACGGAACAACCCCTACGAATAGAGGGTGTGGACCAAGCAGCAGAGGAAGACGATGATATATATTAATTTAGAAAAGATGATTTATGGACAGAACACAACGCATTCTTTGGGTAGATGATGAGATAGATATGCTAAGACCACATATCCTTTTTCTGCAAAGCAAGGGCTATGAGATTAGCACGGTAACCAATGGACAAGATGCCATTGACGCTTGTCAACAAAACTCTTTTGACCTTATTTTCTTGGATGAAAACATGCCAGGATTAAGCGGTCTAGAAACCCTCTCTGTAATTAATCAACTGCTCCCCTCCGTACCCATCATAATGATTACCAAGAGCGAAGAGGAGAACATTATGGATATGGCCATAGGCTCTAAGATTGCCGATTACCTGATTAAACCGGTAAATCCAAATCAGATTTTACTGAGCATCAAAAAGAACCTACATAAGAAAGCTATTGTTAATGAAGTGGCAAATAGCTCTTACCAACAAAACTTTGGCAAGATTGGTATGCAGATTAACGATTCCTTGACCTATACCGACTGGATGGAACTCTACAAACGTTTGGTCTATTGGGAACTCGAGCTGGCCAATACAGGAAGCGAGATGAATGATATCTTTCGGATGCAAAAAACAGAGGCAAACAATGCGTTTGCTAAATTTATTAAGCGTAATTACCTCGACTGGATTGCACACCCAGAAGATAGACCTACCATGAGTCCAGATCTATTCAAAAAAAAGGTGTTTCCTGCCCTTAAAGAGGGAGAAAAAGTATTCTTACTTGTCTTAGATAATTTCCGATTCGACCAATGGAAAGTTCTCAGTCAAGAGTTAGCAGCCGACTTTACCTTTGAAGAGGAGCTCTACTTTAGTATTCTGCCAACCACTACACAATATGCAAGAAATGCGATTTTCTCTGGGTTAATGCCTCATAAAATTGCAGAAATGTTTCCCGATTTATGGGTAGACGAAGATGAGGAGGAGGGGAAAAACCTAAACGAAGCACCACTTATCCAAACACATCTTGATCGCTATCGCCATAAATACAGTTTTAGCTATCATAAAATTAATGACACCACCAAGAGTGATAAGCTCTTTAGTAATTTCAAACAACTAGAAAAGAATGACCTCAACGTGATGGTGCTCAACTTTATTGATACGCTTTCGCATACGCGTACCGAGTCGAAAATGATACGAGAGCTAGCCTCAACCGAAGCGGCCTATCGATCTATCACCCTCTCTTGGTTTCAGCACTCATCCATGCATCAACTCTTTAAAGAGTTGGCCGAGAGCGACTACAAAATAATTATCACAACAGATCATGGTAGTATTCGTGTGGACAACCCAATCAAAGTGGTAGGCGACAAGAGCACCAATAAAAATCTACGCTACAAGTTCAATAAGAACTTAAAATATGAAACGAAACAGGTATTTGAAATTACAAAGCCACTCCAAGCAGAGTTGCCAGCACCCAGTATAAATACGCGCTATATCTTTAGCACAGGCACCGATTTCTTTGCCTATCCTAATAATTTCAATTACTATGTTTCCTACTACAAAGATACTTTCCAACATGGGGGTATCTCTATGGAGGAGATGATGATTCCTCTTATCACAATGAAAAGAAAAAAAAATAAATAACAATCAATTATCTGAAGATACAGTATGGATATCACAATCAAATCGGTGGAGCAACTACATAGTGCAGCTCAACAGTTTATCAAAGCAATAGAAGGGAAAACGGTTTTTGCCTTTTATGGCGAAATGGGGGTTGGAAAAACAACCTTTATCAAGGCTATCTGCGAAGAGTTGGGGGTAAAAGATGTCATTAATTCGCCCACCTTCTCTATCGTTAATGAATATCTATCGGAGACAACTGGAGAGCGCATCTTCCATTTCGATTTCTATCGCATCAACAAGGTAGAAGAGGCCTACGATTTTGGCTACGAGGATTATTTCTACAGCGATAGTATTTGCTTTATTGAGTGGCCAGAGCTGATTGAAGAACTTCTACCTGAAGATGCCGTACGCATCACCTTCAAAAAGGATAATAAAGAGGTACGTACACTTCATTTCTAATACAAACAGCTATGAAAATGATGGTTCATCTTCTCTTCTTAGTAGCAGGTATAGTAGCAATAACAGCAGCACTACTCAATTGGGAGTGGTTCTTTACCAGTAAAAATGCACTCTTTGCACGGTCGAGAAATCAGGCACGTATTTTCTATGGCCTAGTGGGCCTATTACTTATTGCTTTAGCAGTGGTACTCTTCATTAAAAACCCTTAAAGATATAAGGAAGGCAGATCGCCTTCCTTTTTTTTACCCTACTATTGCCCCAACTAAAAAAAAAGTACACATAAAGAAGGAACATACTAAACTACAAGGCTTCTTTACCATTATACTAACCTGGTAGTCACGACTACCAATATGGTTCACCATGACTACCTAACTGGTTCACCGTGACTACCAATACGGTTCACCGTGACTACCAGGTTAGTTTAATCCTATTGCTGGAATAAACCACAACTACGTTTCCAATGGATTCCTCCACCACTTGATACCGCTTTTATAGCGTGTTGTAGACCGCTCTTTACCTAAAAAAGAGCATGTAGCTCCAGAGAAGAAAAAAGGATGCTTAGCGGAAGAATAAAAGTGTATGGAGGGGCGAAATGTATAGGCAAAAAAAATCGCCCGTAAATTTACATTTACAGGCGATTTATAATCTTTGTACTCGAAGGGGGACTTGAACCCCCACAGCTGCAATAGCCAAAGGATTTTAAGTCCTTCGTGTCTACCAATTCCACCATTCGAGCAAAAATTCAAAGAAAAGAGCGAAAGACGGGACTCGGACCCGCGACCCTAACCTTGGCAAGGTTATGCTCTACCAACTGAGCTACTTTCGCATTGCGTGTGCAAAGATAAGCATTTCTATTAAACCTACAAATCTTTCAATAAAAAAATTTGAAATTATTCATAAATGACCAATTCTTCACCATTTTGAGTGATAGAATAGGGCTTTAAACGCTCATCACCCACTCCCTGAACAGGAATGCCACCATTATTTAAATCGTACACCGTTTTACAAACAGGGCAAACAGCAAAGCCATCTCGGGTAGCATCAAACTCCACAAGTGTCGATCTATTATATTCAACCGGACAGCATCTATCAAAGGCACAATAGCCACTATAATAAGAATTACCAATAACTAGTCCACCATACCCCAAATAGATATTATATTTATTGGCATCGTACACTTCATCGCGATATTGCACACGATAGCCACCTGAATATTTGGTTACAAACAGAAACTCGTTTGTGGCAGTTAAATGATAAAAGGGCGTTTGCGATAGATTACAGGTAAAACTAACAGGTGCAGTAGGTATACTACTTTTGTAAGTATCATCGCACGAAACAAATAAAAATCCTACACAAAAGAATAGGAAAAAAGCAGCTAATATTTTTTTTAGGTTGGTCATAAATATAAAACGTTATCGTTAGTTGTATCGTATATTAAAAAGGGTTTATTTATTATGTTCACGTAAAACGCGGTGAGGTAGATGGCCATGCCCCAACAAATCGATGGAACAACCAAAATATTGGGTTAGAATAGATTCGTCCACCTCACTAACAGGATGTACATGTACACTCTTATTGATGCAGATAACACCTCCAACACGACTCATAATAGTGCCAATATCGTGGCTCACCAAAAGGATAGCACAGGTAGCACTCACTTTCTCTAAGATATCAAATAAAACACTCTTATAGTGTTGGTCGATATAGGTGCCCGGCTCATCCAAAATCAGTAATTCGGGCGAACAAGCTAAAGCTCTACCCAGCAGGGCACGTTGCAGCTCACCACCACTCAGGTCGTTTATTTGTCGCTTACCCATAGCAGCTAGTCCCATCATAGAGAGAATCTCTTGAATTTTCGCTTTACGTTGAACCGAAGAGAGAGAGGTGGGCAACCCAGACTGAATCACTTCTGCCACGGAGATAGGAAACGAACGGTCAATCTCATTATACTGCGGCAAGTAAGATCGGAA
>JAQWAN010000145.1 GCA_028707655.1 Bacteroidaceae bacterium | reverse complement strand
AGATCACTTGGTAGTGGATAAACATATGGAAACCTCTATTAAAGGTGTATATGCCTGTGGCGATATAACGGGTCAATCTATGTTAGCACATACCGCTATTAGAGAGGCAGATGTTGCGGTGCATGCTATTCTTGGTATTCCAGATGAGATGAGCTATACAACTATTCCCGCAGTGGTTTATACCCATCCAGAGTTTTCTGCTGTGGGTGCTACCGAAGATTATCTTCTCCAAAATAACATCCCTTATAGATGTGTAAAGATACCGATGAGCTTCTCAGGAAGATTTGTGGTAGAAAACGAGGGCGCAAATGGTGTATGTAAGTTACTTATTGGTGAAGACACTGTTTTGTTAGGAGCTCACTTGTTAGGTGGTCCCTCTTCCGAGTTAATCAGTATTGCCGCCATGGTTATAGAGCAGCAGATGACATTGAGCGATTGGAAGCGAATGGTATTTCCTCATCCTAGTGTAAGTGAAATTTTTAAAGAAGCTATTAATACGATTAACTAAAAAAGATTTATGAAGCGTTTTTGTCTATTGTTTGTTTTGTTTTTGATGAGTCTATCTATCAGTTATGCGCAACAGCAGTCGGTAACTGCTCTCCGTCGGTTGTTGCTTGATTCTTTATTCGAGAAAAGTCAGGTTGCTATATCTATCTATGACATCACCTTAGATAAACCACTCTTCTCTTATCAATCTAAACAATTATATCGCCCCGCTTCAACGCAAAAGCTACTTACCTCTATTACAGCTTTAAATCAACTGGGTAGTCATCATTCCTTTTCTACAACGGTCTATTATACCGGAGAGCTTAAGCGAAATACCATTAAAGGCGATTTGTATGTGGTAGGCGGCTTCGATTCTGAATTTGATACCTCCTCCATGGACTCTCTGGTGCAAAAGATTGTTCGCTCGGGAGTTAAAGAGGTACAAGGAACGGTTTATGGAGATGTGTCCCTAACCGACTCGCTTTATTGGGGGCCAGGTTGGATTTGGGATGATACGCCGGGAGGTTTTCAGCCCTACATGTCTCCTTTATTAGTGGATAAAGGTTGTGCAAAATTAAAGATAATCCCGCAGAAGATGGGGGAGAAGCCATTGGTAACGATAGATCCCATTTCTACTTTCTATAGCTTGCGAAATGAGGCCGTTAGCAAATCGCATGGTAAACTCAAGGTCACACGCAACTGGTTAGCGGGAGGCAATGAATTAATTGTACGGGGAAATGCTACACATAGAACAACTCGGTTTGTTAATCTTTATAATTCTCAATCTTTTTTTATGCATCTGTTTATTGAAAAATTACAAAAATGGGGCATAAAAATTAATCCAGCAGCTTCCTCCAGTCGTTCTGAAAAGAGAAGTGGAATGGAGAGCTATCCCTCAACTATTTCTCCGTTGTATGCGTTTAAACAATGCCCCGTAGAGGAGAGTTGTCAACCTATTGCTTCTTTTTCTCATTCCTTAAAAGAGGTGCTGCATCAAGCTTTAAAAAATAGCGATAATCTTTCGGCAGAGGCTTTATTATGTCATCTTGGTGTCTCCGAGAAGGGAACTCGACATATTTCTCGTAAAGATGGTATCCAGGCTATCTTTCATCTCATGCAGCAGTTAGGCATGGATAAGAAAAATTATAAGATAGTAGATGGATGTGGCTTGTCTAACTACAACTATCTATCTACTGAGTTGCTGGTTAAATTCTTAAGATATGCCTATGCAAAGCCCTCCATTTTTGTACCGCTTTATCGTTCTCTTCCTATTGCAGGTGTGGATGGTACACTTAAATACCGTATGGGAAAAGGATATGCACACTGTAATGTACGTGCAAAAACGGGTACCATGACAGGTGTTAGTTCGTTGGCCGGTTATTTAAAAGATAGAAAAGGGCATACGATAGCTTTTGCTATAATGAATCAGAATATGCTTTCGGTTCAAAAGGTTAGAGCCTTTCAAGATAAGGTATGCGAAATCTTATGTGCAACCATCGATTGATAACTTTGTAAATAAACCCTAAACAAAACACCTCAAAAACCAAATAGATGGTTTTTGAGGTGTTTTTTATGTAAAGCTATTTTGAGTTGTTGGATACGTTTTCTATTTATAAGTACCCCAGTCTACTAGACGCATATCTCCTTTTTTAGCAAGTGTATCGTGCATGCCTAATGCTGCAGCCAGCGATTGTGGTGTTTGGCCCTTACCAGACAAACGGATATAATCTTTAAGAAGTCCTTTGTAATCGGGATGAACACAATTATCAATAATTGTTTTAGCACGTTGAGAAGGACTTTTACCACGTAAGTCGGCAATACCTTGCTCTGTTACAATAACATTTACCGAATGCTCACTGTGATCTTGGTGCGATACCATTGGAACAATAGCACTAATATTACCTCCTTTAGCTGTCGATGGACATGTAAAGATAGAGATATAAGAGCTACGTGTGAAATCGCCAGATCCACCAATACCATTCATCATTTTGGAACCACCGATATGTGTAGAGTTTACATTTCCATACATGTCTGCTTCTATTGCAGTATTCATGGAGATAACACCTAATCGACGAATCACTTCTGGGTTATTAGATATCTCCGAAGGACGTAAAACAAATTTATCTTTGAAGAAGTTCATATCACTGTAAATATCGCGTAGGCAGTCGTTTGTAACTGTTAAGGAACAAGCACTACCAAACTTGATACGACCCTCTCGCATTAAATCGATAACTGCATCTTGAATAACCTCTGTGTACATCTCAAATGGAGGGATGGTTTTATCTCTTCCAAGTGCCCCCAATACTGCATTCGCAATATTTCCAACACCCGATTGGATAGGTAAAAAAGAGGAAGGGATACATCCTGATTTGATATTTGCTACCAAGAAGTCGGCTACGTTTTGACCAATTTGGTCTGTAAGTGGGTCGGCAGAACTGAAGCCACGAGCTTCATCTGGTAAATCCACTTCAACGATACCTACAATTTTAGCAGGGTCTACTTGTACATATGATTTTCCTATGCGATCGCTAGGCTTGAAAATTGCAATTTCTCTACGGTTAGGGGGGTCAAGTGGTTCAAAAACATCGTGCATACCCATCATTGCCTTACTATGAAAACTATTGAGCTCAATAATAATACGATCGGCTAAACGAGCGATGGTTGGTGCAATGCCACCAGCTGCAGTAAGGTATATTTTTCCATCAGCTGTTACATCGCAAGCCTCTATGATTGCAGTGTCTACTTTGCCTAAAAAGCCATAACGAATCTCTTGTGCTACCTGTGAAAGATGAATATCGTTGTAGGCAATTTCCCCGTTGTTTACTGCTTTACGGAAATCGGAATTAGTGGTATAAGGTGCTCTATAACGGATAGCTTTAGCTCTACTTAATACGCCGTCGCAAGAATCACCTGTAGAGGCTCCTGTTAGGATATTAATTTGAAAAGGACGCCCTTGTGCGTGTTCATCTTCCGCTATTTTTGCAATCTCATTTGTCACCGCTTTTGCTGTTCCTGCAGGTGTAAAACCGCTAACTCCGATGGTATCACCATTCTTTACGAATTGAGCAGCCTCTTTTGCGGTAATAAATTTATAGTTCATTTTACTTGATTAGTTGGTTAATATTTTTTATTAATTATTTCAGTATAAATGATAGCCTTACGTAGCTCCTCTCTAGAAGCGAAAAAGGCTTTATGTGCTGAAGAAGCTGTGGGTAGGTTTTCTTTCTTGTTGCCAATCATCTTTTCCTCCTCTTCTTCTCTGTAATGTGTGTACTTTTTTGGTGTTTTAGATGGAATGATCTGTTCTAGTTGAACCGATTTTATCTCTTCGAAGAAATCACTCTTGTCCATTGTCGCTTGTCTCGATTTTTTGCCAGCAGCAGTTGCCTTTTCCTGCTCTTTTGTCTCTTTCTTTTTAAAAAAGAAGTTGAAGAGAAGTCCTATAACTGCAAGGATAATGTATTGATAATAGTCTTCCATATTTTGTTAAATAAGTTGCTCCAAAGATAGCTATAATATGTACATAACAATAATAAAATCTATTTTTTATATATAAAAATGGCTGAATTGTATTATGTATACCTTATATTTGCAGCATAAATAAATATGATTGAAATGAATAAAGAAGCAGGACTGGACTTTAAATCCACAACTGAAAGCAACAAGAAGTTGTTTATTGAAACGTATGGCTGTCAAATGAATGTGGCAGATAGTGAGGTAATAGCATCTGTAATGAAGATGGCAGGTTATGACATGTGTGATTCTTTAGACCAAGCAGATGCTGTGTTTTTGAATACCTGTTCCATTCGTGATAATGCAGAGCAAAAAATCTTTAATCGCTTAAAAACATTGCAAGTTTTACGAAAAAAGAATAAGCATCTCATTATTGGTGTGTTAGGCTGTATGGCTGAACGGGTAAAAGATGTCTTAATCCAAGAACACAACGTAAACTTAGTAGCAGGGCCAGATGCCTATCTATCGCTTCCTAATCTTATAGCAGCTGCTGAAGTAGGAGAAAAGGCCATAGATATTGAGCTCTCTACAGTAGAGACTTATCGAGATATTTTACCTTCTCGAATTTGTGGAACGAATGTATCTGGATTTGTTTCCATTATGCGTGGTTGTAATAACTTTTGCACCTATTGTATAGTCCCATATACCAGAGGAAGAGAGCGTAGTCGTGATGTAGAAAGCATCTTAAATGAGGCACGCGATTTAAAGAATAAGGGATTCAAGGAGATAACACTTTTGGGTCAGAATGTAAACTCCTATCACTTTGTGAGTGGGGAGAAGGATGTCAATTTTCCACAGTTATTGCGTTTAGTAGCACAGGAGTTTCCAACAATGCGTATTCGTTTTACAACGTCGCATCCTAAAGATATGAGTGATGAAACACTATACGTTATAGCCGAAGAGCCTAATGTATGTAAATATATCCATTTACCTGTGCAGAGTGGTAGTAGTCGTATTTTGAAACTAATGAATCGTAAATATGACCGCGAATGGTATCTTGATCGAGTAGCCGCTATCCGCAAAATTATTCCCGATTGTAGCTTGAGTACAGATATGTTCACGGGCTTTCATTCGGAGACAGAAGAGGATCATCAGATGACGCTTTCTTTGATGCGAGAGTGTGCATACGATGCAGCCTATATGTTTAAGTATTCTGAACGCCCAGGTACCTATGCGTATAAAAACTTAAAAGATGATATCGCTGAAGAGGTGAAAATTGCTCGTTTAAATGAAATGATTGCGCTACAAAATCAGTTATCTGCTAGTAGTAACGAACGTTGTATAGGTGAAACCTTTGAGGTCTTGATTGAGGGAACCTCAAAACGCTCTAAGCAACAATTTTATGGACGTACAGAACAGAACAAAGTGGTTGTTTTTGATAGAAAAAATTTCCACATTGGCGATTTTGTAATGGTGAAAATCCATTCCTCTTCCTCTGCTACTCTTATAGGAGAAGCCATTTAATTTGATTAACTGACTTAATTATTCCTGTTATGAAAAACACCCTTTTTGTCTGTTTATTAGTGACACTCTTTTTCTCTTGTCAACAAGAGGAAAAGAGTAACTATGCCTCTACTGTAAATCCATTCATAGGAACGGATTACACAGGAAATACCTATCCTGGGGCGCAAATGCCCTTTGGCATGGTTCAATTAAGT
>JAQWAN010000144.1 GCA_028707655.1 Bacteroidaceae bacterium | reverse complement strand
AGGTATGCATCAAGTGAAGATGAGCGGTTCCTATCGCTATGCTATCGACCAATACTCATCGGCTGATGTGCCACGTGTGGTGCAAGTTATTGCCACTAAAAACGGCGCTGTTAAACGCGCGCTACTCACAGCCAAAGACCCCTTTGCAAAAGTAGAGATGCCTACAGTTACCATGGATACCCTACTAGCTGCAGATGGGATAACTCCACTTTATTATCGATTGATTAAGCCTGTTCATTTCGATCCAACAAAAAAATATCCAGCTATTGTTTATGTCTATGGTGGTCCTCATGCACAGCTAGTGCACAACTCCTTTATGTATAGCACCCGTGGATGGGAAATCTATATGGCCATGCATGGGTATGTTGTTTTTGTGTTAGACAATCGCGGTAGCGAGGGTCGTGGACATGCCTTTGAAAGTGCCACCTTTAGACACTTAGGGGTAGAAGAGTGTAAAGATCAACTTAAGGGAGCTAAGATGTTGCAAAGTTTACCCTATGTAGATGCCAATCGTATTGGTGTACATGGTTGGAGTTTTGGTGGACATATGACCACTGCCTTAATGTTACGCCATAATGATGTATACAAAGTGGGTGTTGCAGGCGGACCGGTTATCGATTGGAAATATTATGAGGTGATGTATGGAGAACGTTATATGGATACGCCAAAAAACAATCCTGAAGGCTATAAAGCAACCAATCTAAATCTTTTAGCAGGTCAGTTAAAAGGCAAATTATTATTGATTCACGATGATATGGACAATACCTGTGTGCCACAACATACCCTTTCTTTCTTAAAAGCCTGTATAAAGGCCCACACCTATCCAGACTATTTTGTCTATCCAGGTCATCGCCATAATGTACTAGGTCCCGACCGTGTACATCTACATGAGAAAATTAGTCGTTATTTCTTTGAAAATCTATAAATAAAGTCACTAAAATGAGATTACTACTATTAGGTTCAGGGGGTAGAGAGCATGCTATGGCATGGAAAATAGCCCAAAGTAAAAAGATTGAAAAACTCTATATAGCACCAGGAAATGCTGGTACAAGTGGAGTAGGCGAAAATGTTGCGTTAGATATTCTAGACTTCCAAGGCATTAAACAATTCGTTTTACAACAACAGGTGAATATGGTAGTGGTAGGCCCTGAGGTGCCATTAGTAGAGGGTATAGTCGATTTCTTTGCTGCCGATGAGCAGTTGGCCACTATTCCTGTTATTGGCCCCTCTAAAGCAGGTGCACAATTGGAGGGTAGTAAACAATTTGCTAAAGCTTTTATGGAGCGACATGCCATCCCTACTGCGCGCTATATGAGCGTCTCTGCCGATGAATTGCAAGATGGTTTTGCTTTTCTTGACACCCTATCCGCACCCTATGTGCTAAAAGCAGATGGCCTCTGTGCAGGAAAGGGCGTTCTAATTTTACCCACCTTAGCAGAAGCTAAGCAGGAGCTAGCGTCGATGTTAAATGGTAGTTTTGGCGATGCCTCTAGTGTTGTGGTGATAGAAGAATTTTTAAGTGGATTAGAGTGTTCTGTCTTTGTGCTAACCAATGGTACAGAATATAAGGTGTTACCCGTTGCTAAGGATTACAAACGTATTGGCGAGGGCGATACCGGCTTAAACACAGGTGGTATGGGTTCTATCTCACCTGTTCCTTTTGCTGACCAGGCTTGGATGGCAAAAGTGGAGGAGCGTATTATACAACCTACCATAAAGGGACTACAAACAGATGGCATTGACTATAATGGTTTTATCTTTATTGGATTAATCAATGTACAGGGCGAACCGATGGTTATTGAGTACAACGTACGTATGGGCGATCCTGAAACAGAAACAGTAATGCTTCGTTTAAAAAGCGATTTAGTAGATCTTTTTGAAGGTGTGGCTACCCATACTTTAGCAGATAAGCCGTTAGAGATTGATGAGCGTACAGCTGTATGTGTGATGTTGGTGGCTGGTGGCTATCCTGGTGCCTATAAGAAGGGCGATAAGATAACCCACCTAAAGAGCTCTGACCAAACACTCCTGTTTCATGCAGGAACCACGCTTCACAATGGGGATGTAGTGACCAATGGCGGTCGTGTCTTGGCTGTTTCTTCCTATGGAAAAGACCGAGAAGAGGCACTCCAACGTAGTTTCTCTTGTGCACGTGCAATAGAATTTGAAGGCAAATATTTTCGTTCAGATATCGGTTTCGATTTAGTTTAGCAGTACTATTATACTGCAGTAAAGGCAAAAAAAATGAGAACAAGTGAATCCTACAGCAATGGACGTCAGAACATAATAATCTATTATTTTGTGCTGCTGTTTCTATCGTTATTGATTGTTGGCGTAGCTCTTTTTATGCCATTATCGGTTAGTCGTTCCGAGAGCAGTCTATCTGTTTTTCTGAATAATGGTGTAGGGAGGGGGGCTTTTTCATATCTCCTCACCTTCTTTATGGTAGTGCTTACCACGGGATTAATGAATTTAGCAAGTAATGCTTTTACCATTCTTCCCTCTCGAACTACCCATCATGCATCCATCTATTTATTGCTCTTTTTTGTGTTTTTCCCAAAAACCATTAACCTATCTGGAGCAGTGGTTGCAATCTTAATGTTGCTCTCTATCTTTTCCGTTTTTTCTTCCTATAAAAGGGACAAATCGATGCTAGAGTCTTTTCAGGCCTTTGTCTATCTAGGCACTGCCAGTCTGTTTATACCCCCTATCTTGTTTCTTCTTCCGCTAGTTTTTATCTTCTTGTATGTCTATCGGGCTCTATCTGTTCGCTCTTTTATAGCAGGATGGTTGGGCTTGTCTATGCCGCTTATACTCTATTTTGGCATCTCCTATTTTACGCAAGAATCTTTTCTCTTTACCGCCTATTTGCACGAGCTTGTGGTTGTACCTTCTGCCTGTTTAGCGTGCTCTGTGGAACAGCGGATACAACTTATCGCATTGGCTATATTGCTCCTAATTAGTTTGCTCTATTATCTCTCTGTACGCTATTCGGTGCGTATTCGTACCCGCGTCTTCTTAAGTTTCCTATTCTTTCTCTCTCTATTTACCATTTTTCTTTTGTTACTTTATCCCCAAAGTGCCTCTCTTTTGATACCCTTCGAATTGATGTGTGCTTCCTTTAATCTTGGCCATTTCTTTGTACATAATAGAGGAAAAAAGAAAACCCTGTTTTTTATCTTTATATTGCTTCTCTCTTTCACCCTATTAGTTGCGCATTTATGGATGTAATACTGCCTATTCTTTCCGAGTGGGGCAATATAGGAATGTTTATTGCTGCTTTTCTTGCTGGGAGTGTTCTACCCTTTAGCTCGGAAGCTGTGCTGACCTTTTTACTGTTGCCTAACAGTGGCGTCGACCCCACTTCGTGTGTTGTAGCTGCTTCTCTAGGGAACACCTTGGGTGGTATGACCTGTTATTGGCTGGGTAGCTTAGGCAATGAAGAGTGGATAGAGAAATATTTACATATCAAAAAGAGGAAGATTGCATGGATGAAACGGTATCTCAATGGTAGAGGCTCTTTCATGGCCTTTTTTGCTTTCCTCCCACTACTTGGAAGCGTGATTGTAGTGACATTAGGACTCTTACGTATCCGGCCACTTGCCACACTTGTTTATATGTGTATTGGAAAAACGCTGCGTTACGTGTTGGTAGCACTTGCTGCTTTGGGCCTTTTCTCTTTATTTTAATTTTACGCTGTTATGGATAGAAAAACCTCTCCCCTGTCAGATGTTACTTTAGTAGCCACAGAAGATGGCTCTTTAACAATGCTCTCTCCCTACAAAGAGGAGCATTACCACTCCATGAAGGGTGCCTATACCGAATCGATGCATATTTACATAGGATGCGGACTGCAACATTTTATAGCGGAGAACCACCCGAGCAGTGTACGCATCTTTGAAGTGGGGTTTGGTACTGGTTTAAATGCCTATCTCTCCTGTCTTGCAGCAGAAGAAAAACGTTTGCCGCTGCACTACACCTCTATCGAACTTTATCCCCTTTCTGTTGATGTAGCACAACAGTTGCACTACGATCAGCTCTTCCCAACGGGCACAGCCACTACGCTGTCTGCTCTTTTACAGGCCCCCTGGGGTTGTTTCCAACCCATCACCCCTCATTTCCATTTATTTAAGCTTGAGGCCGATTTATTAGCTTGGCAGGGCGAACAAGCTGCCTACGATGTGATCTATTTTGATGCCTTCTCTCCAGAGTCGCAACCCGAACTTTGGACCATAGTTCTTTTTGAAAAACTCTATGCTTCTCTTGCAGTGGGAGGCTCTCTGGTTACCTATTGTGCAAAAGGAGTGGTACGCAGACGTTTGCAGCAGGTTGGTTTTGTTGTGGAGCGATTAGCTGGTCCGCCCAATGGGAAAAGAGAGATTCTTCGCGGCAGAAAGTTTTAGATATCTATAGAATATGCTATCTTTACGGTAGAATTTATGAATTATGATACGAAACTATTTTTTACCACTACTGTTCACTACGGTTTGCTGGTTCTTTTTTGCTGGATGTTCTTCTAAACCAAAAGAGGCAACTGCGAAAAAACCGCTTATCACTGTTTCTATTGCACCTATTGCCTATTTTACAGAAGCAATAGCTGGCGATTATTGTGAGGTGGCAACGATGATACGTGCAGGATTTAGTCCGGAGTCTTACGAGCCTACCGCTCAACAACTCATGCGTTTAAACCAGTCTTCTGCCTATTTTTCTACCCCAGGCATTGGCTTTGAGCTACAATGGATGGAGCGAATGCATACCATGGTGCCATCTATGACCATCTACGATATGTCTGCGGGCATCTCTTTAGTTCATCCACATAAAACCGGACCTGTTGATCCGCATATCTGGACCTCTGTGCGCACGGCAAAGAAAATTTGCCATACCATAGCCAACTCCTTAGCGGCTATCGACACCCTACATGCGGCGTATTACCAATTGCGAAACGATAGTATGCAACATGTACTAACGGTGCTAGATAAAAAGATAGAACAAACCCTATTGCATGCTTCCCATAATCGCTCCTTTGCTATCTATCACCCCTCTTTAACCTATTTTGCTCAGGATTATGGACTGCAACAGTTTCCTTTAGAACAGGAGGGAAAGGAACCTGCTGTGTCCGATGTACATGCCTTTATTATGCGCTGTAAAGCGGCAAATGTAAAAACGGTCTTTTTGCAAGAGGAGTTTTCCGAGGAGCAGGTGCGCACCATAGCTACCGAGATTGGTGCCAGAACCGTTCGTGTTTCCCCCTTGTCTTATCAGTGGGATAAACAGATGTTACATCTTTTAAAAGCCTTGTGTGATGAATAAACCCTTACTCTCTATCCGCCACTTATCGGTTGGGTATGATCAACGCGAGGTGCTCCAGGATGTCTCTTTAACCATCCACCGCAATGAGTTCTTAGGTGTGATAGGACCTAATGGTGGGGGAAAGACCACCTTTGTACGTACTCTATTGGGGCTAATCTCTCCTACTAATGGTGCTCTCTCCTTTTATGATGAAAAGGGTGAACTAACCAAGCAGCGCCCCGTGATGGGTTACCTGCCGCAGTATAATGAGATTGACCGTTCGTTTCCTATCTCCGTGGCAAAAGTGATTCAGTCTGGGTTGCCCACCTCTCTCTCTTCGGTTCAACGTAAAGCGAAAATTCAAGAGATTCTCTCTATGATGGGACTAGCTGCTATGGGTAAGCGACAAATAAACGACCTGAGTGGTG
>JAQWAN010000143.1 GCA_028707655.1 Bacteroidaceae bacterium | reverse complement strand
TTATCATAGCAATAAAGAACTATCTTACGAAGGTATTCCGGCTTTCTTGGATCTTTCTAATCTACGTGCTAAAGAAAAAGCGGGAGGCTATTCCATTTATGCCATAGAAGGTGATACACTTCGTGTTTATGAACAAAAAATTGGTGGATTGCCAACGCAATGGGCTGCTATTGATTGGACTGCGCCACATGATACGGCGGGTCAACCCTATGCGCGTCCCGATTATAGTGTCAATACTAAATACAACCAAGTAGCGGTATCTTGGCAACATAATTTGCCTTATGCCATGTATGCCTCTCCGTTTGTGCACCATGGTAAGGTGTATGTTGGCGATGATGAAGGAACGATGCATGCGATGCAGGTGGCCGATGGTTCTGAATTATGGTCTTTCCATACCGGTGCCCGTATTGTAGGACAAGCTACTGCTACGGATAAATATGTTGCTTTTGGTTCTGCCGATTCTTGCATCTATGCATTAGATGCTACTACTGGCGCATTACATTGGAAAATAAAAACAGAAGCAGCTGTTCTAGGTGGAGCTGTTTGTGAACAAGGAACGGTATACATCGGTGGAAGTGATCATTCTTTTAAAGCTATTGATTTAGCAACCGGTGCTATTCGTTGGAACTATCCAGAGATTGAGGGATATATTCAAGCAACCCCTCTTATCTATGATGGAAAAGTTGTGTTTGGCGCTTGGGATGGTTGCTTATATGCATTAGATAAAACTACAGGAGTGTTAGCTTGGAAATGGCGTTCTCCACGTTCCGGCAAATTTTATTCGCCTGCTGCCGTATGGCCTGTAGGAGCGCATGGTAAGATTTTTATTGTAGATCCCTATAGAGCAATGACAGCCATTGATGCAAAACAAGGCACAACGGTGTGGCGTACTAAACAATCTAAAGTGCGCGAATCCATAGGTTTATCCAAAGATGGGAAACGCGTATTTGCTAAAACGATGCAAGATAGTGTGGTGTGTTACAGTGCTTTAACGGATCAGCCGGTTGAAGTATGGGCCACCTCCGTAGGGTTTGGCTATGAACATGCCTCCTCCATGCTCTTTGAACAAGATGGAACGGTGGTTGGTAGTACAAAAAACGGTCTTCTATTTGCCCTAAATAGTTTTAATGGAAAAATAGAATGGTTGCACAAAAACAGTAACTCTCTTATCAATGCCATTTTGCCCATTGATAAAAACCGCTACCTCTTTAATGGTAGTGCAGGACAAGTCGTGTTACTTCAAACAAAGGAAGATTGAGTTTACATATAATAACTACAAATTTTAAATACTATATTATGAGAAAACAGCTATTACTACTGTTATTTTGCTTTTCTGTTGCAATGACATTTGCTCAGCAAAAAGTGACTGGAGTGGTAACCTCAACAGAGGATGGGCTTCCTGTTATTGGAGCTTCCGTTCAGGTTAAAGGTACAGGTCAAGGTACGATCACAGATTTTGACGGAAAATATTCTGTCCAGGTTTCACCTAAGGATATTTTAGTGTTCAGTTATATGGGCTTAGAAACACAGTCCATAAAAGTTGGTAACCGAGTTACTTTAAATGTTGTTTTAAAATCATCTTCTGTTATGGTAGATGAGGTTGTGATAACAGCTATGGGTATGAAAGCGGAGAAGAAAAAATTAAACTTTGCTGTTCAGAGTTTGGATGCAGATGAGATTACTGCAGGTGAATCTTCTAACTTTGTAAATTCACTTCAAGGAAAAGTTGCTGGTTTGCAAGTGAGTACATCCGGTGGTTCGCCTAACTCTAGTTCGCCTATGGTTATCCGTGCAATCTCCTCTATTAACCCTGGTCAAAGTAATGAACCACTCTTTATTGTAGATGGTATGGCTATCTCTGGTGGTGGTACAGCTGCAGGTGATATCAACCCTAATGATATTGAAAATCTAACCGTTTTAAAAGGTGCTGCTGCTTCTGCTCTTTACGGACAAGAGGCTGCGAATGGTGTAATTATGATTACTACCAAATCGGGTAAATCGGGTAAGATGGTGGTAAACGCTAGTGCTAACGTGCAGTTTGAAAATGCAGTACGTACACCAGAGATTCAAAATATGTATGCTCCTGGTATCTATGGCTTTAGTGCTCCTAATGTATCTGGAGGATGGGGACCATTGTTGCAACCAGATGAACAGACCTATGACAACGTAGATAACTTCTTAGGAACAGGTCTGTTTACAAAATATGACATCAACATGGCCGGTGGAACGGAGAAATTTACTTCTTACGCTTCTGCCATGTATTCTAAATATGATGGAATTGTGCCCAACGATTATAAAAACCGTATGGGATTCTTGTTAAAATCATCTTACACACCATCTAAATGGTTAAAGATTAACATCTCTCTTAATAGTGTAGAGACAGAAGCACGTGGTTTTGGTAGTTCTATGGGTTCTATTTATAATTGGCCAGTGAACGACGATATGAGTAACTATAAAAACAATGACGGTTCTATGCGTTGGTTGTATGATATGAGCTTGCTAGATGATAGTCAGAAATTAAATACACCGGTTAATCCAAACTGGGGCCGTTATGAGGATTGGAGTGAGACAAAAACAACACGTACCATCGTTGCTGGTTCTATTGAGTGGAAACCGATTAAGAATTTGGTGTTGACAGGAAAAATCAGTTACGAGAAAAATCATTCTTCCTACGATTCAGCAATCACACCACGTTTTACAGAAACAGATTTTGTTGATCCATCTAAAGTAGACCTTACTCGTTTCGGTCAATATACCTATTCTCCATCTACTAGTGAGTTAATTCGTTCTCAGTTGACGGCTTCTTATGAGTATAAGATTAACAGAGACTTTAAGATTAACGCTTTAGTTGGTTTGGATTCAAAAGAGTATAATGGTGTGTCTGGTAGAATGGGTGGTGCCGATTTTATCTTACCCGGTGAGTTCTATAGCTTAAACAATGTAAATGCTATCTCTACTGATGCTTCTCTAGGTTATTCCATGTATTTGAATCATTACGAGGAGAATAAATTTGGTTATTTTGGTGAGATTCGTTTAGATTATAGAGGTATTGTACATGTTAGTGGTACTTATCGTACAGATATGGCATCTACTTTCTCTAATACGAGTTACTCTTACCCTTCAGTTACTGCAGGTGTAATCTTCTCTGAATTGTTCCACCTATCTTCTCCTGTATTCTCTTATGGTAAGTTACGTGGTAACTTTGCACAAGTAGGTAAGAGTGGACCTCGTTACAAATTTGATAGAACTTTTAAAAACATGTCTGCTTTCCCTGATGGTGGTTTTGGATTAGATCCTACTGTTGGTGCTAGTAATGAATTGGAACCTGAGATGACTAGCTCATGGGAGATTGGTGCAGATTTGCGTTTCTTTGATAGTCGTACACGTTTAGATTTAGCGTATTACTCTACAACAGTAGACAATCAAATTGTTACTGTTCGTGTTTCTCCTGCTTCAGGAATGATTCTTCAAACACGTAATGAGGGATCCATTAAAAATTACGGTATTGAAGCTCAATTGCAACAAGATATATTCAGAGGCAAACCATTTAATTGGACAATGGGTATTAACTTTTCTCTTAATAGAGGTAAGGTAGTAGATCTACCCGATGATATTGTTGAGATACAGGGTACACAATATGGTGATGTTTTCCCAACCTCTTACTTGAATGGATCTACCACTGCTTTGTCAGGAAAAGATTATATGCGTTCTCCTGATGGTGATATTCTTTGTAAAGAAGACGGAACACCTATGATTAACCCTGCAAAGAGTGTATTGATTGGTAATCGTGAACCTGATTTCTTAATCGGTATGAGCCAAAAACTATCTTGGAAAAATCTTTCTCTTTCTTTCCTTTTTGACGGTCGTGTTGGTGGAGATGTTATTAACTTAACCAAACGTAGCTTAATCTCCATGGGACAAGATAAATCGTTAGAGAAATATAGAAATAGAGAAGTTATTGTGGATGGTGTAGTAGAGCAAGCAGATGGTTCTTATTTGCCAAATACCACCCCAATGGTTCTTAACGCTACTAACTTGAGTACCTATTTTACAGGTGTTAGTTCTAACTTTATTGAAGATGGTTCTTATCTTCGTTTGAGTTATGTTACCATCGGTTATAACTTCGATAAATTGATTAAGAGCAATCCATATATCAAAGGGTTGAAATGTTCAGTAACAGGAAAAAACCTATTTACCTTAACTAAATATACAGGTTCAGATCCACAGGTAGGAACTGGATCAGCAAGTGGAGCTGGTGGTTTTGGTATCGATTACTATCAGGTGCCAAGCACACGTAGTTTTAACTTTACAATTAACGCAACTTTTTAATTCTAGATACAAGAGAAAATGAAAAATTTAAAATACATAGGACTAGCCCTATTGATGTTGTTGTCAGCAACGAGTTGTGAAGATGCTCTGGATAACAATGTTAATCCTGATAAATCATCAACGGCTACTCCACAATCGATGTTACCTGTTGTGGTATTCTATGCCTCTCAAATCAATTATGATCATGCTGAGTATGGCACCTATCTATCCAACACGCTAACTACAGCTAGTAAAAGTCAACGTAACTCTTACGCCTATAAAGGTGGATGGGAATTCTTAACGATGAATAGAAACCCACAATGGCGTCGTCATTTTTATGACTTAGGTGCTAACATCAATGAGTTAATTGATATTGCAACAGAGGCTAAATCATACAATTTTGTACTGATTGCACGTTCTATCCGTTTGATGTCTACACAGCTAACCACCGATATGTTTGGGGATATGCCACGTTCAGAAGCATACACCTCTAACTCTCCTAAATATGATACACAAGAGAGCATCTATGAGTGGATGTTACAAGAAGCCGACGAACTGATTGCATTGTATGACGATGCTAGTTGGACCGATGGTATCAACAATATTCCAATTACCTCTTCTATGGATCGTATTTTTAATGGCGATTTGGCTAAATGGCGTCAGTTTACTTGTGCTATGAAAGCACGTATATTGCTTCGTAAGCTACCTAACTTAGATAATACTCCTGAAACTTGTTCACAAATTATTGATGCAGTAGATGCTGCATTAGTTGATTGGGAGGACCCTCGCTATGAATATAATAATGAAAATGCAACAGGTGTTGCTAATTGTCCTTGGGGTCCATCTAAACCAACTATCAATAGTTGGGAGAGTCGATCTAACTTATTAGATAAGGCTATCGTTTCTAAGTATTTTTGTGTAGATGTAATGGGCGTTTTCTCAAAATATAGCTTCTTTAAAGGATATGCAGAAGATCCTCGTTTAGAGAAATTAATGAAAGCTCGTTCCGGTCCAGCTACTGACCCAGCAAAGAAATTCCGTTATTTAGAGAATAATATTGGAATGGGTGTTTCTTATCAAGAGAAAAATTATCCTGATTTATATGAATCCGTATTGACAAGAGATAATTCGTATATCTCTCTTTTCACTAAAGAGGAGCTGTTGCTCATTAAGGCAGAAGCTACTTATTGGAAGGGTGATAAAACAGGTGCTCGTGCTTTAACACTAGAGGCTACTCTTTTAAACATGGAGCGTTTAGGTGTAACTAAAACAGCTTGGATAGAGGAGTATACTGATGGAGACTATAAAACGAAGTATTTCCCAGAAGGTAATGCCTTTACCATCCATCACCTCATGTTACAAAAATACATCTGCATGTATTTGCAACCTGAACAATGGACTGATATGCGTCGTT
>JAQWAN010000003.1 GCA_028707655.1 Bacteroidaceae bacterium | reverse complement strand
CGATGTACACCTACATGTTTCGTTGTTGTTAATTCAGCTTTTACGCCCACCGACTTTAAATCGACGCTATAATAACCTGGTTGTGCCACCTCATCAGCATGTGCAAAAGGTAGCGGACCCTCAATAGCTGGTCGCACTAAGATATCGCCCAAATCGATACATCCTGTACCACTTAAATGGGTATGCGAAAAGCCCATCAAGGTAGCATCGGAATAATGATATCCTGCACAAGCATCCCAGTTGCCAACACGGGTGTCAGGACTTAATTGAACGCCACCAAACGGAACGGTTGCTCCCGGATAAGTATGCCCATGTGCACCTGTACCAATAAATGGGTCTACGGAATCGTAAGGCGATTTTTCCACCGGTGTACAAGCAGCAAACAATAAAGCGAAAACGCCTAATAATACAAAATTTCTCTTCATAATTTATTTAATTAACTTAGCAAAGGGAACAACTTGAAAAGGAATCGTGGTTGACCCATAATACAGTTCCAGTTTCTGTCCCATGTAATTTTCAAAATAAGCCACACGCAAAGTATGTTTACCCGCTGAAAGGGATATACTGTTTCGTTTCATCTCGGAAGAGTGCGAACCATCGTTATCTATCAACAAGGCATCGTCAACAAACAGTAAAGCTCCATCGTCCGACATTATGCCAAACGAATACAATCCAGCACTATCCACCTGCAGATGAGCAGAAAACTCAACTGCAAAATGGTCTTTGTTCTCCACATCTAGCTCATCTAAGCTGAACTCATGCACAAAACCGGTACGAGTAGGACGCCCCATCTTTTTAAAATCAGGAACCGATGTGCCGGCATAATTGGCATAATATTTATAGGCAATAGCAGGAGCTGTTGTATTGGGTAAGATACGAATCATGGCCTCGGCTACACTGCTATACTGCCCATTGAGACAGGTCACAGCACGTACCACGGCAGATTCTTTCAGTGTAAAAGGATGGCTATATCTTTTTGCATCACAAGTGGGAATAGACCCATCTGTGGTATAGTAAATGGTAGCATCGGCTATATCTGCACGTATGCTAATTTCTTTTTTATCTTTAAACAAACCAGTCATGGGTGTAATGAATGGCATGGGTAGATACACCTCAGCGGTAGCTGGTTCAAAAGCGGCGGCTATAAAATTACCCGCACATCCTCTAGGCAATTGCACCTGTAATAATTGGGCTGCCGTAGCTGCCACATCACAGATGAGTGTAGGTTCTGTAATCAATTTGCCCTTTGTAACGGAGCCTCCATACAAAAGGATAGGAACAGTTAAATCGGCTGCTTGGTCGCTACCATGCGATTTACCATGACCACCATGGTCGGCAGTAACAAGAATAACGGTATCGTCTAGCATATCAGCTGCTTCTAATTGGCGAATAAAATCGCCTACTAAAGCGTCATAATGCGACACACAGTGTAAAAATTCTTCCGATTCATGGCCATAGGCATGCCCCATCTCATCGGTTTCATTTATAGAGACAAACAAAAGAGCAGGTTTATCTTTGAAAAAGGCCTCTTGTGCTTTCAAGAAAGTTTCTGTACCGGTGAATCCAGTAACCGCTTTATCTACAACACTCACATCGTACATTCGGTCTTGTTCACTCCATTCATAAAACAGAAAGACTTTTTCAGCAGGACGCTGCTCCTTGATGGCATCAAAGATAGTTGGGAAGAGTCCCTTTTTGTTTTTCAGAGCTGGCGTAATAGAAAGATTGGAGGGATCCCAATCGTTACTCGTCACACCGTGCATTTCGGGTGTTGCACCACTCACCATAGACATCCAGTTTTGGCTACTAGAAGTTGGACGTACAGAGCGAGAACGTATGGTTACCGCACCGGCTTGTATCATTTTATTAAAGGTAGGTGTAGTGGCTCTTTGAAGTGCCCTACTGCCCATTGCATCAAGTCCAATAAGCACAACATGTTTAGCTCTTGGCGACTTAGTAGAAGTGCAGGAGGTAAAACAGATGATAAGCAAAAAAGTGAAAATGGCTGTTCTCATAGTTATCATTTTAAAGGACATATTAGCTAAGTTATTCCTATTACAAAAGTGCTAGTAGAAATAATCTGTTTTAGAAAAAAGTTACGTATGGATAAAAAAAAAGATGTGGTTGTCACAAAAATTGAAACAACCACATCCATTATATTAAGGATTAATATCCTGGGTTTTGTTTCAAAGCTCCTCTTGCTTTAATCACCTCATTTTGTTCATAAGGAAGGACACAATCTTTGGCAGCATCATAATCTTTTGCAGACATGATTTCGATAACACCATTAAATGTTTTACCGTTTATAACCATCTGCATTACCTGCTGACCTGTTCCTGTATCGGTACCATTAGGTACTAGTTCAGAATCTGGGTTAGAACGGTTTTCATATTTCAAGCCATGTTTAGCCGATTCGATTTTTGTTTTTACATCTGGATATTTTGCAGTCCAACGTTTTAAGTCCATCAAACGGTCTGTAAACTCACCCGCTAACTCACATCTACGTTCATGCATCAAATCTTCAATAGTAGCTGTGCTATAAAGGTTTCCCAATCCTGCACGAGCTGTTAAACGATTTAAAGTTTGTGCCGCTTTTGCACCTTGATTTGTTTCAATAAGTGCTTCTGCCTTAAACAGCAACATCTCTGCAAAACGGATAATAGGCACATTCAAATCGGTTGTTGGTCGGTCACCATTAGGAGACACTTTATCGCTCACTCCAGCACCCGATACCGCATCTACAGAACCATAGCTAAATGGATCCATATATTTATTAAAGTGGAAACCACATTCTAAATCGGCAGTAGAATAGAATTTTCTTTGTTCACCAAAGAAAGTAAACGTATCTCCATATTGCAAGATAGTAGCAGATCTACGTGCATCAGCAGCATCATACTCTGCAAAAAGCTCTAATGTTGGTTTAAAATTACCCCAACCATTATATCGTCCCCAGCCTTTGTTGTCCAACATAATTCCAGGGAAAGAACTACCAGCGTAAGAAGCACCAGAACAGTTGATAGAAAAGATATATTCTTTACTCCACTCATTGTCAATTTTGAATACATCGCCAAAATTATCTAGTAAACCACGGTTACCACCAGTCTCCAATAGATCTACTAACGCAGGGATGTTCTCCCATTGTGAAGCATCATGTTGTGCCCAATAAGCATATGTTTTTACCTTTAAGGCAATCGCAGCATCTTTAGTTGCACGACCATAATCATCTGTACCATATTCTGAGAACCAAGGTAATACTGCAATAGCATTATCTAAATCTTCAATAATCAATCGGTAGTTATCTACCACACTAGCACGTTGTTCTGGAATTTTCACCAATAAACTGCTGTTATCTTCGTATGCATCAAAAGGAACACCATTGTCAATACGTCCGTAGCGATAAGCAATCATAAAATGAGAGAAAGCTCTCATAAAATAAGCCTCACCCAAAGTTCTATCAATGATAGGAGTAGTAGCATCTAGTTGAAATACATGATAGATAATATTATTTGCCTCAGACATTGTCTCATACATAATATTATAAATATCTTTAATACTTCCCTCTGTACTACCGTTCATCTCTAGATTAGCCAAGTTCATTTGACTGTTACCACGTGATCTAGAAAAGAAGATATCATCAGAAGCACCCTGTTCCCAAAAGAGGTTACGGCCCCATGTTTCTTCTAAAGACAAGCAGTTGTAAAGTGACACAGCAGCTTTTTCATAATCCTGGTCTGTGTTCCAGAAATTAGCTTCGTTGGGAGAACCTTCAGGTTTCACATCCAACCAGTCTGTACACGAGCTCAACAAAGAGGTGAACAGTACAATTATTGTTGTTATTTTAAATATCGTTTTCATACGTTGTGTTAATTAGAATTTCAATTTTAAGGCTATAGAATAGGTACGTGAAACAGGATACTGACCAGTATCTAAACCAGTTCCACCCACTTCAGGGTCGATACCTGAATAGTTTGTAAAGGTGGCCAAATTGTCTACACTAAGGGTTAAATCTAATGTACTCTTACGTTTAGCTAAAGAACTAAACTTATTAAATAACTTCGTGAAAGAATAACCTACTGAGATGTTCTTGATACGTAAATAATCACCATCTTCTAAGTAATAATCCGATTCTGTAGAGAAGTTACCGTTAGCATCGGTAGAAGAGATTCTTGGCACCTCATCAGATGGGCCATTCAAAGCTTGTAGAATTTCTCTTGAGCGATTAAAACTACCAAGTGACTCATTAAGAGTGATAAATTTATAAGCATTAAAGAGTTTAACACCGGATACACCCTGTAACATCATGTTAAAGGTAAAGTTCTTCCAAGTTAATCCACCCGCTAAAGAGTACGTTACCTTAGGCATAGCATTTCCCATAAACTCTTTATCACCAGCTGTTATCTTACCATCACCATCGGTATCCATAAACATCAAGTCACCTACTTGTGCATCTGGTTGAATTTTTTGTCCAGCAGCATTTACATGTGCATCCACCTCTTGTTGGGTTTTGAAAACACCATTCGATTTAATCAAATAGTAAGAAAACAAAGGTTGTCCCTCTTCTGTACGATAAGGATATAAATCTTTGTAAGATCCACCATCTGTCCATACAGGTTTGTTACCATCTCCATCAGCAGCACCAATATTCTCTACTGTATTTTTCAAAGTAGCTACATTACCACTGACCCAATAGTTAACGTTTCCAATCTTATCTTGCCATGAAGCAGAAACCTCTAGACCACTATTTGTGATCTCTCCTTCATTGATTAACATTGGATTAATACCAATACTATTGGTCCATCCAGCATCTTGCTCTTTAATAAGATCTTTCGTTCTTTTCACAAAATAATCGGCAGTAACACTTAAACGGTTATCAAACATCACCATATCCAAACCTAAGTCAATTTGTTCCGATGTTTCCCATGTTAAATTAGGATTGAAACCCGTGCTATTGTAAATACCTACATAGTTGGTGTTGTTGATACCAATTTGACTACCAATATCATTACTTCCTCCAGTATACATTGGCGAGAGCAAAGCATAACCATAACCACGAGAGATAGAACCTAAGTTACCAATCTTACCCCAACTTGCACGAAGTTTTACTACGTTTAAGTTTTTAAGTTTCGGCATGAAGGGCTCAGATGTAAGTTTCCAAGCTACAGTAGCAGAAGGGAAATCACCATATTTTTCACCCTTAGGTAAACGACCTGCATAGTCACGACGCCATGAAGCTGTCATGAAATAACGGTCTGCATAGCTATATGAAGCACGTCCTACAACCGATACGTTACGGTCTTTTTGGTAACCATCTTCTGGGCTATCAAACATACCAGCTTGTGAGAAATACATTAAACTAGTCTCTTCGTTGTCAAAATCGTGACCCGTTACAGAAAAGTTGCGATATGTATATTCGTTAGCTGTAGTAGAAGCCATCAAACCAAGATTGTGACGATTAAAGATACGATCGTAAGTCACCGTGTTTTCAAAACTCCACTCTGGTGCTCTATAAGAGGTATACTCCAAGATATTCAAATCGTGAGGCTTACCTGGTTCTAAACGACGTGTATCACTGTAACGTTCAAAATAGTTTGCCAATTTATAGGTAAAACGAGAAGTAAAGTTTAATCCCTTAATAGGCTCCATGATATCAAAAAAGGTAGAGGAGGTTAAGGTGTTCAAGTGGTTGTAATTAGATCTTGCCGATAATAAACGTAAAGGATTAATAGCATCCCCATGAATATCTGCATAATTACTTCCATATTGTTGGATATAAGCTTGATCGCTAGGAGCTGTACCACCGTAGCTTCCATTAGCCGTATAGATTTCAGCATTACGAGGCATTTTCAATGCAGAAGTAATAATACCAGTCTCCGCACTTGAAGTATCTGCACCACGTAGTTTTACATCTTGTATGTTAATGTCTTGACGAACGCGCATATATTTATTAATCTTCCACATAGAGTTCAAACGCAATGTAGTCGATTTTTTGTAGGTGTCCACCAATGTTCCTTGACGATCAGAGTATTCAAAAGAAGCACGATTAGAAAATTCTTCCGTACCTCCAGAAATAGCTATATTATGACGTTGAAAAGCAGCAGTACGGAAAATAGCGTCTATCCAATCGGTACGTGTTTCGCCAATATATGGGTTTTTAGAAACATCCCAACCATCTGGCAAGTTTTGTTCGCCACCTAAAGCAGCAGCACGTACGCTTCTTTCTTCGTCAATAGTTAACGATTGTGGCAAGTTGCTAGCAGTAGAAACACCATAAACAGCATTATACTCTACGGTTGTTTTACCAGCAACAGCTTGTTTAGTAGTTACTAAGATAACACCAGCAGATCCTGCATACGCACCATAAATAGCAGCAGAAGCGGCATCTTTAAGAACAGTCATCGAAGTTACATCACTAAAATTGAAAGGAGCACCTGGTACACCATCTACTACATATAAAGGAGACTCACCATTTCTAGAACCCATACCACGTATTGTGATGGTTGGTTCAGCATCTGGGTGACCACCATTAGAGATAACAGTTACACCTGGAATCTGACCTTGTAGCATCTCTGCTGCATTAGAGATTGGTCTATCTTTTATGCCATCAATGTTACTTACAGAAGCAACAGCAGCAGATAAATCTCCCTTTTTCATTTTACCATATCCAACTACCACAACTTCATCCATCTTTTGCATATCCTCTGCTAAAACGATAGACAATGCAGTTGTTGCGTTGCTTACGGTGATTTGTTGTGCAATATAACCAAGATAATTAATCTTAACCACAGCACCTACAGGAGCTTTAAGTGAGAAATTACCATCAAAATCGGTTATTGTACCATTGGTAGTACCTTCCACTACAACACTAGCACCAATAATAGGCTCGCCAGTTGTGCTTCTTACTGTACCTTTTACAGCTTGTACTTTATCTGTTGCAGATTGTGGCGCTTTCTTCTTTAGGATGATAGTCTCGCCCTCAATAGTATAGGTTAGTTGTTGTCCATCAATAATTTGCTGAATAGCTTCGTTGATAGATTTGTTCTCTACTGAGACAGATATTTTTTTACTTGTGTTAATGTCTAGTGATGAAAAAACGAAAGAATAGCCACTCTTCGTTTTTAATTCATTCATAGCTTCTTTTACAGATATATTACTCATTTTCAGGGTAATATTCTGCGCAAAAGCAGTAAGATTAAGGCAATAAAGAGCCAGAACCATTAAAATGGCTTTTTTATTTATCTTCATAAAAATTGATTTGATGAAATGTGTTTTATAATAAATCGCCTTAAATAAATCACATATGTATTTATTCAAGATTAACAACTAGAGATTCGGCCTGTGGAATGATGTTTAACGCTTGATCAATTCGTTAAAAGCAATAGGCCTGTGGGTTACGCTAAGGAAAAGGTTTAATTTTCATTCTTCAGTGTTTTTTTGGTGTTAGTAAATAGTTTATTTATACAATACAATCTTATTTCCTTCTTGTTTATATTTTAAATGTTCCGTAGCCGTTAACGCATCTAATACACTCTCTAAAGAGTTGTCTTTCACAATAAAACTACCGTAAAAGCGATAACCTCTTAACGAATCATTATCAATTTCAATTTCCACACTATATTCACGTTCTAGTTTCTTTGCAATATCAACCAACAAGTCTTCATCAAAAAACAGATAACCCTTGGTCCATTCAATCACATTGGCCTGTTTGGTGATGGTTTTACGCAATTCTTTTGTCTTTTTATTCAACACGGCCTTCTCTCCTGGCGCCATGTAACAGATATTTTTTTCACGATAAACATCTTGTAACGAAATTTTACCCTCTAAGAGATTTACCACCACCTCATCATCTTCGGTATAATTTCTGATGTTAAACTTTGTGCCATATACCTGAATACCTAAATCGGTGGTATGTACCTTAAATGGCAAATCTTTGTTCTTCACTACTTCAAAATAGGCCTCACCTACTAAATGTACCGAGCGGTTTTCAACGCCAAAACCCTGCGAATAAACCAGCTTAGATCCAGCATTTAACCAAGCTAATGTACCATCTGGCAGATAAAGCTTTGTTTTAGCACCTAAAGGGGCCTCAATAGTTGTGTCTGCAAACTGTTTTGTGACACTCACACCACCTTGCCAGTAAGATAACAACGACACACAAACCACAAGAGCAACCACTGCTACACGATAAAAAATCTGTCTATTAAACGCTATAACTCGTGCTTTGCTCCCTTTTTTTCTTCTTGAACAGAACTGTTGATAGGCCTTAGTACTATCAAAAGCAACTGTTTTATCTCTACAAACGTTGGAAAACCAAATTTCCTGTTTCTGCATAAACAGACGTTTGTTAGCTGGTGAATCTGCTATCCACTCTTTCAATTCTTTTAACTCATTGGCTGGCAACCCCTCAGAAAGATAAGTTGTCATTAAATCATCAATATATTCGTTGTTTGCGTTCATTTGTTCGGTTCTATAAGTAAGACAGTTAAAGCGTTGGTTAGGGTAGTCTATTTTTTATTTATTTTGCAAATAAGTTAAAAACAGGTAAAGAAGCAGTAGATATTTAGCTAAATCGAGCTGTAATTTCTTCAAGGCACTCTTCATATGACACTTTACCGTGTTAACGGAGATGTGCATCTCCTCTGCAATTTCAGCATATTTCTTATGTTCAAATCGGCTCTTTCTAAATACGGCTTTCGACTCGCTAGGCAGTTGCTCCACGGCAGCTGCTATAGCCTCTTCTAACTCCTGTTCCAACAAAAGACCTAAAGGATAAGAATCCTCCATAAGATAGGATGAAGGCGAAGCCTCGTCAACGGTTAAAGTACTAAGTGACACCTCTTTCTGATGGCGTTCGAGTTGTAAATAATTAATAGACCTATTTCGTATGGACTGTATAAAATAGCTAACCAATGAGGTAGAAATGGATAATTCGGAACGAATCTCCCATAGATGAAAAATAAAATCACCAACTATTGTTTCTGCAGTAAATCGATCTTTAACAATTTCATAAGATATTCGGCATAAAAGTACATAGTAATGATCGTAAAGATATTTGTATGAGCTTTCATCACCTCTTTTTAATTGATCTATTATTACTTAATCTTGATTTTTCATGACGTGTTGCTATATGTAGATTTAAGCGCAAATATATTGTAATCAACTACATATTTGCAAAACAATGCAAATATATCGTTTCCAATTGAACTATACGAACGTCAGAACTTATTTTTCATAACAAGTCTTATTACATCTTAACAACAAAGGCGGTACAAAGAGAAGAAAAAAAGTAAAAATCGACAAAAGATACAACAGCTATTTAACCTGGTAGTCGTGACTACCAATACGGTTCACCATGACTACCAATATGGTTCACCACGACTACCAATACGGTTCACCGTGACTACCAGATGAGCAGAAAGCAATAGTAAACATAAAAAAAAGGGACATTAAAAAAGATAGATGCTTTAATAAAAACCACATATCGTATGAAACTTAAAAAATAAGCCGTACTTTAGCAAAAGCAGAGCGTACTAGAACGTTCTTTTTTTAGAGAGATACGTTTATAAGAAAAATGGATAACTAAATTACTATACTATGGATACAATCGAAAAATTACTACAGCAAGATGTCTACCGAATTTTATTGGGTGTCCTCCTATTTATCCTTTCTGTTGTCATCACCTTTATAGTCTATCGACAAACCATTCGACTACTCAAGAAAAAAGCTGCAATCACCAAAAGCAAAGTGGACGATTTCATCATTGATATCTTGAAAATCCCTGTTTTGTGGCTCTTGCTATGGATTTTGTTTAAAATCTTTAGCTACTCATTTATCTCTGAGATAGCCGGTTTCCGTCTAGTGATAAAAATTAATAATATCCTACTGATACTAACGGTGGGATGGTTATTAACCAAAATAGTAAGAGCTTTGTTCTACTACTATCTCAATAGGCTCGACCTAACGGTAGAGAACAACCTAAATGCTCGCAAGAATTTCACCAAATTGAAAATCTTTGAGAATATTTTTATTGCCATCATCACCATTGTAACCATCTCCTTCTGCCTCATGGCATTCGAATCGGTCCGGTCTATCGGAATCAGCCTTTTAACCTCGGCTGGTATAGCTGGTATCATTGTTGGTTTTGCTGCACAAAAGAGTCTGGCAACCATCTTGGCCGGCATACAAATAGCCATTGCCCAGCCCATCCGACTAGACGATGTGGTGATTGTAGAGGAGCAATGGGGACGCATCGAAGAGATTACATTAACCTATGTGGTGGTAAAAATATGGAACGAAAGACGATTGATTCTTCCGGTGAGCTATTTCATAGAACATCCATTTCAAAACTGGACAAGAAACACCTCTAACATACTGGGTAGCATCTTTCTATATGTGGACTATGCGTTTCCCGTAGAGGCGCTCAGAGCGCAACTACAGCTACTACTTGAGAACGAAGCACTATGGGATAAACGGGTGGCAAACGTTCAAGTAACCGACACCAAAGAGCGATACAAAGAGTTGAGAGTATTGGTGAGCAGTCGCGACGCCTCTCTAAATTGGGATTTACAGGTTAAACTGCGAGAAAAACTGATCGATTTTATCAACGATAAGTATCCAGATAGTTTTGTTAAAGTACGTGTAAGCGGTGATCAGCTTTTTACAAGCAAAGATAAAGGGAGAGAAGAACAGCAATAGTTGCACGCTTTCCAAGTGCTAAAAAGCTTATTACTTACAAAGAAAGCATATCTTTGTCCAGTCGTCGCTATGAATGGCCCTTTGGTCCACCAACACAGCGCACCGATTTTTAGAGAATACAACCAACTTTCCCCTTACAAATAAGAAAACGATGGCAACAATTTACAGCTTTAGCGAAAAAATAGCCTCTTTACAAAAAGAGAAGAACTATCAAGAAGCACTCGATTATTTCCGAGCAAACCACTCCGATTTTACTATACAACAGATTGGAGAGCAGTCAACGCTTGTATGTGATATGCTTCACTGCTTTCGCTACGCAGCTCATCTAGAGAATGGTTACTGCTTTTTACAACAATACAATATCCAGATAAACGAACAGACACCAGAAAACGTGTTACTAGCCTATGGATGGTTAATCTATGACCATTATAAGAGCATTCATAAGCAGTATGCAAGCAAAACGACACATGTTACATTGGAAGACCTTGCGGAATCTCTGGATGCAGATGCCGAGTTTAACACTGAAGACTTGGCGAGTAAAACGGAAGAGATTATTCCCCTCTTATTGCGCTTCTCATCGGAATGGTCCTGCAAATTGATGGAGTTTCTGATAAAGATTGTGCTAAAAACAGAAAAGCAAAAAAGTGTACCAGATTGGGCTTTCGTTGTCCATTTCTGCGAGGCTATAGACCCTGAAAAGCTAAGCACCAACATAGTAACGGTTAAAGTGAAGCGAAAAGAGGAACGAAAAGAGATAAAGATGGCTTCTACACGCGAAGAGTGGTACGCCTATCTATCGAAAGCGTTATTTGAAACAGCTAACTATGCGAGCTGCTACGACATCTCAAAGAGAGCCTTAGCGCATTTCAAGGTGTTTCATCAAGGCTACGACCTACGCTTCACAGAGCACATCGCTTGGTGTAAAAAAGAGATGGAAAACACAGAAGCTGCCATTGACGAACTAGAGGAGATGCTAAAGATGAAGCGTGATTGGTTTATCCGCAAGGTAGTAGCAGAGCTCTATCTAGAACAGGGGGAGCTAGAGAAAGCATACGCACAAGCCATGTTGGGCATCAGTACCTATGGTAATCTAGAACTTAAGGTAGAACTAATTGAACTACTGTCCAAGCTGCTGGATGAAAAGGGAGAAAGCAAGTTAGCTGGTCAACATTATCTGTTAGCGCACCTCATTCGAGAGGAAAACCAATGGGAAATACCAGCAGAACTAGAACAAAAAAGGAATGCATCTCAGGGCATTTCGGTGTATAAGCTCTCCAACAAAAAAGCGTTATTGACTGAATTATCCATCTTTTGGTACAAGATTGACCCAAATAAGAAATCAAAAAAAACAACACAGAGCACTAAACCTGTGGAGTACACGGGCATAATCAAAAAACTGCTACCACCCACTGAAGAGGGTACTGCTGGCTTTATCACCAAAGATATTGGTGGAGAGGTTTTCTTTTTTGTGCATTCCAATAAACAGATATACAATTTACTCCGAGAGGGAACAAGGGTGAAATTTTATACCGAACCAGACAAAAAGGGAAAAGGGGATAGAGCTACGAAACTTAGAGTGATTTAAATACACTTCTAACAGCGCGATATTAAAGGAGTAAAAATTCATTGTTTCGCAATATAGGAATAAAAAAAGCCTCGTAATCATTGATTACGAGGCTTTACAAGTACCCAGACCCGGGATCGAACCGGGATGGAAGTGAATCCACTGGTGTTTGAGACCAGCGCGTCTACCAATTCCGCCATCTGGGCTTAATTGCGGTTGCAAAGATACATGTTTTTTTAATCTTTGCAATATTTACAGCTAAAAAAAAGAGAAAGTCCGCTAAAAAAAAAGAGAAACCAAACGATGCAAGAAAAGAAAAATAGAATCTGCAAAAAATAATAGGGTGCAATTTCTAACTTATTAAAATATACTGTATCTTAGCAGCAAACATCTAAAATCAAAATATCATGAAAGATAGCCATCATTATTGCGTCATCATGGGTGGAGGCGTCGGTAGTCGTTTTTGGCCTTTTAGCCGAACATCTCTTCCAAAACAATTTCTTGATTTTTTTGGAACGGGACGCTCTTTATTACAACAAACGGTAGACCGCTTCAGTAAAATAATCCCTATAGAACACATCTTCATTGTTACAAACGAAAAATATGCCCATCTTATCCAGCAACAACTGCCAGATTTAAAAGAGGAACAAATTTTATTAGAACCAGATAGACGAAACACAGCGCCATGTATTGCTTGGGCTTCTTATCATATCCAAGCCATTGACCCGAAAGCGAACATCGTGGTGGCTCCCTCTGACCATCTTATCCTTAAAGAGGAGGAATTCTTAAAAGCTATACAAAAGAGTCTAGACTTTGTTTCTCATTCAGATAAACTCGTAACACTTGGTATCACGCCTAATCGTCCTGAAACGGGCTATGGCTATATACAGATTGATGATGAGGTGAGTGAGGATTTCCATAAGGTAAAAACCTTTACCGAAAAGCCACAACTAGAACTTGCTAAGGTTTTTGTGGAGAGTGGCGAATTTTATTGGAACTCTGGGTTGTTTATATGGAATGTAAAAACGATTCTCGCTGCTTTTGAGCAGTTCTTACCCAACGTAACGGATCATCTAAGCATTGACCCAACGGTGTACAACACACCGCGTGAGGCGGCCTATATCGCTGACCATTTTACCTCTTGCCCTAGTGTCTCTATCGACTTTGGCGTGATGGAAAAGGCGGATAATGCTTTTGTTTTACTTGGCGACTTTGGCTGGTCCGATTTAGGTACATGGAGCTCGTTGCATGAACTCTATCCTAAAGATGAGGAGAACAATGCGGTGGTAAGATGTCCTGCTTTATTATACGATTGCAAGGATAATATTATTGCGGTGCCAGAAAACAAACTAGCCGTGGTGAAAGGACTAGAGGGATATCTAATTGCTGAATCGAAAAACGTGTTGCTCATCTGCAAAAAAGATGACGAAAAAGCAATTCGTCAGTTTGTAAGCGATACAAAAGACAAACTTGGAAATGAATATATCTAAACTATAATCTCCCCCAAAAAAAAGCGCGCATAGTATTTACTATGCGCGCTTTTTTTTAGAACGTTTACTTATTTTTGTTGTTTAGCTTGATAAGCCAACGCATACATACGAATCTGCTTTACCATTGAGAGTAAACCATTACTACGCGTAGGCGAAAGATGCTCGGTCAAACCTACCTCTTTAATAAAATAAAGGTCGCTTGCTAATATCTCTTCTGGGGTATGACCCGATATTACTTGTATCAACAAAGCAATGATACCCTTTACAATAACGGCATCACTCTCTGCACTAAAGACTAATTTATCTCCCTGCATCTCAGCATGTAACCATACACGACTCTGACAGCCTTCAATTAAATTAGCATTAATCTTATATTTCTCATCTAATGGTAATTGATCGCTTCCTAAATCGATCAATAACTGATATTTATCCATCCAGTCTTCTAATTCACTGAAATCTTCGATAACTATATCTTGTGCTTCGTTAATTGTCATTTCTACTTTTCTTTATATATAACAGCTGTTATGGTTTCTCCTACAGCCTTTAATGTTGATTTATCTATTACATCCATGTTGTCGTTTAAGGTATGCCAAAAAGAACCAAAAGAGGATTGTTGATTATGCTCCTCGTAGGCGATAACATCTATACAGGGTATGTTAGCCAACTGGTTAACATAGAGATGATCGTCGGTTACATAACTCCCCAATCGGTTGACAAAAAAAGCGCCATGGCCTAATGACTCAGCTATGGACCAAACCTTATCTACAACGCCTGGAGCCTTCTCTACGGAGATACCCTCTTTAAAGAAGGTGGCATTTTTACCTCCTACCATATCTAACAATATACCGTAACGGGCATTGTAATTCTCTTTATGGGGGTGATTGGCCCAATATTGTGAACCAAGACACCAGGTGTTTTCTTGGTCGGGACCTTCAGCAAACTGAGGTGTACCATAATCTTCTAAATCAAAGAAAATAATATCTATACCTATGTTGGGTTGTTGCAACTGCAGTAGGCGAGCAACCTCTAGGAGCAATCCTACGCCACTGGCTCCATCGTTTGCACCTAAGATAGGGGTGTGATGATTAGCAGGGTTAGGGTCGTTGTCTGCCCATGGACGAGTGTCCCAATGTGCAGCTAATAGTACCCGTTTGAAGCTCTTATCGTTATATGAACCAATGATGTTTCGCATCTGGAGCTGTTTACCATCATAACCCATCACAACATCTTTCTGCTGATATACTTTAGCACCATACTTGGTTAGTTGGTCTACTAAATAATCGCCACAAGCTTGATGTGCCTTGCTATTGGGTACACGAGAACCAAAGTCTACTTGCTGTGCCACAAAATGATAGGCACTATCTGCATTAAACAAGGGAGGGGTTATCTCCTTTACGGATGTAGATACAGCTGTGGGTTTCTGGCTTTTCATTTTACAACTAACCGAAAATAACACCATAAAAACGAGAAGTAAACTTTTTATCTTTGCCATATTTTTTGCTTTTTACCTATTCTGTTTCTTTATCTATTGGCCGATGCGTTGTTAATTGCACCCTGTTTTTTTGCACCTCTAAAGATATGGTGGAACCACATATTAAGGGGTAATTTTCTGGTACATGACCTATTGGGAAATCAAAACAAACGGGATAATAATAGGGTTTAACCATCTGGTAAATCAAATCGTACACCGTAGCACCCAACGAGGGGTCTTCCTCATACTGGGTAAATTGACCAATTATCAATCCGGAGAGTTTCGATAAAACACCACTGATGCGTAGATTATGCATCATCCGGTCAATATGATAGGGGCACTCGCCTACATCTTCCAAGAAAAGAATGGTACCATCTGCCACTATATCATAGGGCGTAGCACGCATCCCATTCATAACAGCTAAATTTCCACCGCGTAATATACCGGTGGCAGAACCACTACAATTGAGGGAGTGACCTTTAAAGGTGTAATGGGGTAAATCGCCATCTAAAAGGAGATTGTGCAAAGCCATGGTACAGGGGTCATCGGCCTTTTCTACAGAAAGATGATGTGCCATAAAAGAGTGAATGGATACAAACCCTTTTTGCTGAAAGAGTTGATGTAAGAGGGTGATATCACTAAAACCAACTAACCATTTAGGATGGGCAGTAAAGGCTGTGAAATCTAATTTATCTACCAAATGAATGGCTCCATACCCTCCTCTACTACATAGAATCATCTTTACTTCAACATCGTCTAAGGCGCGTTGAAAATCGGATAAACGTTCTGCTACACTACCCGAGTAACAACCACAGGAAGAGGCAGCATGCTGACTTATGGACACACGTAACCCCCAAGCTTTCAGCTTGGTTTTGGCTCCTTCTAATAACGATTTGTCAATTTTACTAGCTGGAGTGATTATAACGACCTTATCCCCCTTTTGTAAAAAAGGAGGATAAAGCATGGAATCCATTTTAGACATGATTGGTCTATTTATTTTGTTTTCAAAATAGGGATTTCTCTTTTTATGCTTTGCTCTAAAGAGATTAAGGTTTCTGTTGCTACAACACCTGGGATTTGTTGCATCTTGGTATTCAATAATTCCATAAGATGTTCGTTATCGCGAGCGTACAACTTAGAAAGCATGGTATATGAACCTGTTGTAAAATGACACTCTACAATCTCAGGAATCTCTAACAACTTGTCTACTACTTCACGATACATGGACCCACGCTCTAACTTGATTCCAACATAGGTACAAGTTCTGTAACCTAAGCTCTTAGGATAGACATGATAACCAGACCCTATAATAACGCCCAAATCAATCAAACGTTGCACACGTTGATGGATAGCTGCACGCGAAACACCGCATTCTGCAGCTACGTCTTTAAATGGAATTCTAGCATTTTTCGTTATTATCTCGAGGATCTTTTTGTCTAGAGCATCTATTTTTTCCATGTTAATTTGATTATTTTATTACAATTACTATCTGACAGACAAATATATATAATATTTTTATTTAATTGCATAATCGCGCAAAAAAAATAGCAAAATGCAAATTATTTCAAGCAAAAAGTTGGATAATACACAAAAAGGACACATTTTGTAAATGTGTCCTTTTTCTCTATACGTCTATTAAAATGCTATTTATTTCACAATTTTCACCAATTCCATTTCAAAAATTAATGTAGAAAATGGTTTGATAGTTCCCTTATCTTGTGCACCATAAGCCAATTCTTGTGGGATAACAACTCTCCATTTTGAACCAACTGTCATCATAGGCAAAACTTCTTGCCAGCCTTTGATTACTTGTGTTACACCAAAAGTAGCTGTTCCACCATGTTTAGCAGAATCATCAAATACAGTACCATCAATCAAGGTTCCTTTGTATTTCATCTCTACCTTATCGGTTGTTTTAGGAGTAGCACCTTTTCCTTTTTTCAAAATCTCATATTGAACACCAGAAGCGGTTACTTGAACCCCTTTTTTGGTTTTGTTAGCAGCTAAGAATTTCTCGCCTGCCTCTTTGTTTCCTTTAAAGTTAACTAAAGAGTTCTTTTCTTTGATTTGTTTCAACATGCTCTGTACATAAGTAGCAGCTGTTTTTGCATCAAAAGCTACATTGGTACCCTTCAATGCACCGATAAATCCAGCATAGAAATTGTCCATGTTAATCTTGTTAACACTGTCGTTTCCGTATACCTCTTTTTGTAAGCCACCGCTCATTTGAGCAACACGACTACCAATCATAAGACCTTGTACATAAGCTTTGTCTTCCAATTTGGTGTTTTTTCCGGACTCTAAAATACCTTTGATAAAAGCATCCATACAAACATCTGTAGTGTCAAGCTTCAAACCACTAACCATGTAACTTTTTAAACCGTTAGATTGAGATACACCAATGGCGTATACTAAACTATCTACATCTGATTTAAAATCAGCCTTAGGCTGCTTTACAGAACAAGCTGACAAAAGGATGGCAGCAGCTCCAACTAAAATTCCTGTTTTCTTCATCTTAAATATATTATTAAAGTACTTCAATTAATTCTACTTCAAAAACAAGAACACTATGAGGTGGTATCAACTCTCCTGCTCCTTGCGCTCCATAAGCTAATGCAGATGGTACACATAATTTCCATTTGTCGCCTTCACACATCATTTGTAAAGCCTCTACCCATCCTGGGATAACTTGATTCACACCAAACACAGCAGGTTCGCCACGTTTAACAGAACTATCAAACATGGTTCCATCTATCAAGGTTCCTTCATAATGACATTTCACCTGACTGGTTGCAGTTGGTTTTTTGCCGGATCCTTTTTGTAATACCTCATATTGTAAACCACTCTCAGTAACAGTTACTTCTGCACGTTTTTTGTTTTCTTCTAGAAAAGCTGCACCTTTTTCAATGATACCTGCGTTATTCTTTGCTTCTATCTCTTCAAAAAACTTATTAACGATATCGCGTGCTTCTTCATGACTAATTGCCGTTTTATTTGCATTAATTACATCGTTAATTGCTGCTGCAAAATCTTCTACGTTAATATCATTTGCACCCATACTCTTTAGGTTTTGGCCAATGCCCAAACCTATCGCGTAACTGAATTTGTCCATTCTGTTCTTTTTTTGTTATTAAAATTATTTTTTTGCGCTGCTACTCTATTTAGAACAACATCAACGGACAAAATTAAAGTAATTTCTCGAACAGACTCCATAAAACGCAATAAAAAGTGTTATTTTTCTATGCTAAATGACTAAAACAAACTCAAATAGCTCGCTATTATCTAAAATAGAATAAACTTTTGACAGCATCTTCCTACTGGATTTTAGGGCGTAGCACTTGATTATACAAAACTAAATAGGTAAATTTGCTTGGATACATTTTAAGCAGTATATTAAATAGTACGACATGAAAAAAATTGTAGTTTTATCTGGAGCTGGCATTAGTGCCGAAAGCGGAATTAGTACATTTAGAGATGCAGGAGGATTGTGGGATAAATATCCTGTGCAACAAGTGGCCTCCATTGATGGCTATAATAAAAACCCAGCATTGGTCATCGATTTTTATAACCAACGTAGAAAAGAACTATTCCATGTAACACCTAATGCGGCCCACCAAATTGTACATGAGCTGGAAGAGAAGTATGAGGTTACCGTTGTTACACAAAATATAGATAATCTACACGAACGAGCAGGAAGTAGCAAGATTATTCATCTTCACGGAGAACTAACTAAAATCTGCTCCTCCAAAAGCCCCTACAACCCTAGGTTTATAAAACAGTTAACCCCCAACAGCCCGGAGCTTAAAGTTGGAGACTTAGCGCCGGATGGATCACAATACAGACCTTTTATTGTTTGGTTTGGAGAGGCTGTACCACAGATGGATAGGGCTATTGAGGAAACCAAAGAGGCGGCAATCTTTATCATTATTGGTACTTCACTCAATGTTTATCCAGCAGCGAGTTTGCTACACTATATTCCACAAACTGCTTCCGTCTATCTTATTGATCCTAAGGAGGTGAATATGCCATCGGACAGAACCATTCAGTTTATTCAGAAAAGTGCTACCGAGGGGATGAAAGCGCTTAAAAAAATACTACTTTAAGTAAAATAGACTGCAGCACCTAAAGAGAAGTGTTCTACAAGATTATAAAGCGGGGAGAAAGAGGCATATAACATCTAATCACTTGATTTTCTGCTATTTACGAAGCCGAACGGAGAAAGTGCTATCTATTCACTCTACTGGAGGATAAAGGACTAATATTGAGCTGTTTTAAACATTTTATAGGCTATCTCAACAAAATTTCTAGAGACTTACCCACCTAACCTCTTCTTTTTTGATTATTTAGCTACATTTTGATTAACTATTTTGTAGATTTGCATCTTAATAATTAGTAAATGGAATTTTATTACGACGTACTTATTATTGGTGCAGGACATGCGGGTTGTGAAGCCGCTGCAGCTGCAGCCAATCTTGGCTCAAAGACTTGTCTTATCACGATGGATATGAACAAGGTGGCACAAATGAGCTGTAACCCCTCCATTGGCGGTATCGCTAAGGGACAAATAGTTAGAGAGATAGATGCTATGGGAGGATACACAGGATGGGTAACCGACCAAACAGCTATTCAATTTAGAATATTAAACCGCTCTAAAGGTCCTGCTATGTGGAGTCCACGTGCACAATGCGACCGGAATAAGTTTATTTGGACCTGGAGAGAGATTCTTGAAAATATACCAAACTTACATATCTGGCAGGATACTGCTAAAGAAATTATTGTGGAAGAGGGCACCATTACTGGAATAACCACCTATTGGGGCGTAACCTTTCATGCCAAAACAGTGATTATTACGGCGGGTACTTTCTTAAACGGATTGATGCATGTTGGCAAAGTACAATTGCCTGGCGGTAGAATGGCTGAACCAGCTTCTTATGGACTAACAGAGTCGATAGCTAAACAGGGCATCACCTACGGCAGAATGAAAACGGGCACACCGGTACGTATAGATGGTAGAAGTGTACATTACGATTTAATGGAGGTGCAAGATGGAGAGGATGATTTCCATCAGTTCTCCTATCTGCATACAGGAAAACGAAAACTGAAACAACTGCCATGCTGGAGTTGTTATACCAATAAAGAGGTACACGAGGTTCTTCGCAAAGGACTACCCGATTCGCCGCTCTACAACGGACAGATCCATAGCATTGGACCACGATACTGCCCAAGTATCGAAACTAAAATAGTTACCTTTGCACACAAAGATAAACATCAACTTTTTCTAGAACCAGAGGGTGAAACAACGCAAGAACTCTATCTGAATGGCTTTTCTTCTTCTCTTCCTTTGGAGATCCAACTCGAAGCAATCAAGAAAATACCTGCCTTTAAAGATGTTGTGGCCTATCGACCGGGTTATGCTATTGAGTACGACTATTTTGACCCTACACAACTACATCATACCTTAGAATCGAAAATCGTAAAAAATCTCTTCTTTGCCGGACAAGTGAATGGAACCACAGGATACGAGGAGGCTGCTGGACAGGGATTAATCGCAGGTATTAATGCGCATCTCCATTGTAGCGGCGGAGAACCTTTTATACTCGCTAGAGATGAATCGTACATAGGCGTACTCATTGACGACCTGGTTACTAAAGGCGTAGATGAACCCTACCGTATGTTTACCTCGCGCGCAGAATATAGAATCTTACTACGACAAGATGATGCGGATATGCGACTCACCGAACGATCGTATAAACTAGGCTTGGCTACCAAAGAGAGATACGACCGCTTATGCGCTAAACGAGAAAAAGTAGAGGCTCTTATTAACTTTACGAAAAAATTCTCCATCAAACCCGATAAGATTAATCCTGCACTGGAAACACTGCAGACTACTCCACTACAACAGGGATGCAAACTTATCGACTTGATTAATAGACCGCAGATTACACTGAAAAATATTGCACCCTATGTTGGTGCACTACGGGAGGTGATAGACACCTTTACCGATAGACAGGAAGAGATACTAGAAGCTGCAGAGATTAGAATCAAATATAAAGGCTATATTGATAGAGAACGAATTGTAGCAAACAAAATTGAGCGACTCGAAGCAATCCGTATAAAGGGTAAGTTTGACTACCTAAACATGCAATCCATTACAACGGAAGCACGACAAAAATTAGCTAAAATAGATCCTGAAACATTGGCACAAGCAAGCAGAATTCCAGGAATATCTCCAAGTGACATTAACGTTCTTCTCGTCTTAATGGGAAGATAAATATACTGTTTCACGTGAAACATAACGACACATACACCCTAAAGCAAAACAACATGAGCAAAGAAACTTTAATCCAAAATATCAGAACAATAAAAGATTTTCCCATTCCTGGTATAATGTTCAAAGATGTAACCACTCTTTTTAAAGACCCAAAACTACTCAAAGAATTGTCCGATTTAATGTATGAGAAGTACAAAGATAAAGGCATTACAAAAGTGGTTGGTATTGAGTCTAGAGGCTTCATCATGGGCCCTATCTTAGCTACACGATTGAATGCGGGCTTTATTCCAATTCGCAAACCGGGTAAATTACCTAGTGAAACCATCGAACAAAGCTACGACAAAGAGTATGGCAAAGATATTATACAGATACATAAAGATGCCTTATCTGAGGAGGATGTTGTTTTAATACACGACGACCTATTGGCAACCGGTGGAACCATGAAAGCTGCGTATCAATTGGTTGAAAAATTCCACACAAAGGATATTTACATCAACTTTATTATAGAATTATTGGATCTTAAAGGAAAAGAGCTCTTTGAAAATAACGAAAAGATCGACTCTATCTTATCCATCTAACTAGGGAACAGCCCTTTTTTGATAAGCGGATTTCCCTGTGCCATAGACAGAGAAACCCGCTTTCTTTTAATACAACAAGTACATGAGCAAGGAAAGCGAACGCGAAACTTATCTTAAAGGTATCGTAAATAATCTACCAGAACAACCTGGGATTTACCAATATCTCTCTAAGGAAAAAGTGATTATCTATGTAGGTAAGGCTAAGAACTTAAAGAAGAGAGTGGCTTCCTATTTTAATAAAAAACACGAGCCTGGTAAAACAAGAGTACTGGTGAGCAAGATTGAAGACATCAAGTATATTGTTGTACGTACAGAGGAGGATGCCCTACTATTGGAGAATAATCTAATCAAAAAATACAAACCACGCTATAATGTTTTGCTCAAAGATGACAAAACATACCCCTCTATCTGTGTCACGAACGAGTATTTTCCACGCATCTTTTACACCAGACAGATTAATCGAAAATATGGCACATTCTATGGACCATATAGTCACCTCCCCTCCATGAAGGCGATGCTAGAAACCATCAAACGACTATACCCTATACGAAGCTGCAAACTACTGCTTACAGAGGAACAGATTGAAAAAGGGAAGTTTAAAGTCTGTCTAGAATACCATCTCAAAAATTGTAAAGCACCCTGCATTGGTAAACAAACCCGCGAAGATTATCTCGAAAATATTCAAAATGCAACGGAAATAATCAAAGGAAACACAAGGGCTATCAGTAAACAGTTGTACCAGAAGATGCAAAATCTGGCAGCAGCACTACAATTTGAGGAAGCAGAAGAGGTAAAAAAGAAATACGACCTAATTGAAAATTATAGAGCAAAATCGGAGGTGGTTAGCGCTGTTCTACATAATATTGATGTCTTTTCTATTGCAGAGGAGGCAAAGAAAGCCTATATCAACTACCTACACATTAGCAATGGTAGCATCACACAGGCCTTTACCTTTGAGTATAAGAAAAAATTAGAGGAGACAAAAGAGGAATTACTTGCTTTAGGAGTTGTGGAGATGAGAGAACGATATAAAAGTGTTTCACGTGAAATCATTGTACCCTTTCCTATCGATTTACCGCTCAACGATGTAATTATCACCATTCCACAAAAGGGGGAAAAGAAAAAACTACTGGAACTCTCTATCCTTAACGTTAAACAATATAAGCTAGACCGACTGAAACAGGCAGAAAAGTTAAATCCAGAACAGCGACAAATAAAAATTCTGAAAGAGCTGCAGAAACAGCTACAATTAAGTAAATTGCCACTGCATATTGAAAGTTTTGACAACTCTAACATACAGGGTAGCGATGCGGTGGCTGGTTGTATTGTCTTTAAGAATGGAAGGCCAAGCAAAAAGGAGTACAGGCGCTTCATTATTCAGTCGGTAATTGGTCCGGATGATTATGCTTCAATGAAAGAGGTAGTAAAAAGACGATATAAACGCCTGCACGAGGAGAATAAAGCACTGCCCGACCTAATACTAACAGATGGTGGAAAAGGACAAATGGAGGCGGTTAGAAAGGCTGTAGAAGATGAACTAAACCTATCTATACCTATTGCAGGAATGGTAAAGGATGGCAAACACCGGACATCGGAACTGCTGTATGGTTTTCCTGCTCAAACGGTGAAAATTAAACCAGATAC